>NZ_BMFF01000003.1:0-50263 GCF_014637955.1 Halopseudomonas salina
TCGAGTTCCACCTCGACAAAGTGCCAGCCAGAAACACCCACAGCCGAGATGGAACTCGGCAACTCCCGGACGCGCACCCCTGGGAACGTCGAGTTCCACCTCGACAAAGTGCCAGCCAGAAACACCCACAGCCGAGGTGGAACTCGACAACTCCCAGAACATCAGCCGAGATGGAACTCAGCCCTCCCGGAGATGGCCCCCGGGATGGTTACTCGCTTCTGGCTGCAACCAAACGCGTGCCGCGCTGTGGGCAATTGAGGAATTCCGAGGTCGCCAACCAATGCTCGTCCGGATAATAGGAAAACATGAACTGGCCGCCCTTGAGGTTATCCACCACCATCTGTGACACCTCAGGCCGCACTGCGGGGCAGCCCTGGCTGCGCCCGATCCGGCCATAGCGCTCTACCCAGGCCGGATCCACATAATCGGCCGGATGGATCACGATGGCACGCTGCCGCGCCAGGTCATTGATGCCCGCCTCCAGGCCATCCATGCGCAGGGAATAACCGTGGCGCCCAGTATAGCTTTCCGACGTGCGGAACAGGCCAATACTCGACTGATGGCTGCCCTCGATATTCGAGAATGCAGCAGCATAGTTATCGCCCGAACCGGAACCGTGGGCGACCAGATCCTGCAACAGCAGACTCTTGCGTTGCAGATCAAAGATCCACAGTCGTTGCTGCGCAGAAGGTAGTGAAAAATCGATTACAGCCAGGCGAGCGGCTGGATCAGCACCACTGGCCACAGCACATTGCATGGCTGAAACGGCTTTTTTCAGTACAGCGGCATTCAGGTCCGGCGCGACCTTGGCCAACTGGGCGGCAAGTGGCGCGGCAGTAGCGGCTGAGCTGGGCATTGCCTGAGCAGAGCCCGAACCGATAATCAGGCATATAGCTGCCAGGGCGCCAGCACGGCGCAATGTGGTAAGCATCAGTTGTTCCCCCTCGACCCGCTGGGGACGCGAGTCGGCAAAAAATTCAAAAAACAGAACAATTGACCCTGTCCATGGTCTGTTAGTCTGTAGAAATGGACGTTATGAGCAACGTGTGCACATCCACCTTCTCATGACCTGTTTCCCGGTCAGCTATCAGGAGGGTACCTTTTGCTCAAGATTTGTACAGTACTGTTCGTCGCTTCTTTGGGTCCGGCAACCTCGGCTGTAGCGGCAAGCCAGGACGACATAGCCCGATTGTTAAGCCGACATATCAGCATTGAGCAAAGCGGCAACTCCGTCGACAACCCTGCTGCGCACCCCGCCGAACCTGAAGTGCAGCCACCGGCCCGGGCATTGTCTGACACCTGCCCACATCTCGCGCACCTGCGCACCGCGGACATCGCCACCGGACTCGCGCATCTGTATCAGCACAACGATTTTGCTCCCCTGTGGGAGGATCAAAGCCAGCTCGCAATACTGCATCAAGAGCTGGAAAAGCTCGCCGATGACGGTCTGACGGCCGACGACTATCCCTTCCATCGCCAGGTCACCAGCCCACTGGACACCTGTGCGGAATTACGCCTGAGCAGTGAATATCTGCTGGCCCTCGAACACCTTGGCACCGGTCGCCTTGACCAACAGACACACGAACCGATGTGGCGACGGACGAATATCGAAGAGGAAACACCTGCCATTATCCGCTGGACTCGCGATGGTCTGTCCGACGTCACGGCAGCCTTTGATCAGGCCCGTCCCGATCTTGATCTGTACCTAAACCTGCGCAGCGCCTATATCCGGCTGCGTGACGAAAGTCCCGAATACGCCAGAATACCCACCGGCGAACTGATAAGACCCGGCGGACAGGATCCGCGTGTACCCTTGCTGGCAGAACGCCTGAGAGCTGCTGATTACCTGGAGGAGCCTGAACCAGTCGACCCGACGCCACTGGGCGATACCGGGCCGGAAACACAGCAGAACCAGCCAGCAACCGCTGATCAGACGCTAAACACAGCGCTGGAACAGGCGCTGAAGCATTTTCAGAGCGATCACGGTCTCAAGGCAGACGGCGTACTGGGGCCCAACACCCTCACCGCCCTGAACATGACAACCCGCGAGCGCCTGGATATTGCCAGAATCAATCTGGAGCGCCTGCGATGGATCAACGCCCTCCTGCAGGATGACGTATTACTGGTCAATAGCGCGCGCAACGAGCTTCGTCACTACCAGCAGGGCAAGGTTTCATGGCAGACCACGGTCATCACCGGACGACCTGGCCGCGAGACACCGTCCATGGTTTCCCAGGTGAATCGCATCACCTTGAACCCCGACTGGACGGTACCACCGACAATCCGCAAGCAGGACATGATCCCGGAAATCCGCAAGGATCTCGGCTATCTCGAGCGCAAGAACCTGATTGTGATCGACTATCAGGGCAATCGTCTGGACCCGCAAAGCATCGACTGGTACGACCCTCGCGGCCTCATGCTGCGCCAGCCACCAGGCCCGGACAACCCCCTGGGACAGGTCGTATTTCGCTTTGACAACCCCCATGCCATCTATCTGCACGACACACCGAACCGGCACCTGTTCTCCCGCGTGCAGCGCAACCTCAGCTCGGGATGCGTACGTGTGGAAGGCGCCGACGCCCTGGCAGACATGCTTTTCAGGCGCCTTAGCGACAGCAGACGCGCCCAGGTCGGACGCCTGCAAGCGAGTAGCAAGACCCATCAGGTAGGAATCGACAACGGGCCTCAGGTCGTGTTGAGTTATTGGACAGCCGAGGCAGACCAGGACGGACGGCTACTGCTGAGCCCGGATCCCTATGGCAAGGATCTCGCTCTCATAACAGCCCTTGCCAGAGGCTAGCGCAGCCATGACGGCTCAGCTGGCGAGCCAACGTTCAAACTGCTCTTTGGGCACCAGATTGCCGCCGGTACTCCAGAGCAGATGCGTCGCGGTATTCGGATCAACCTGATGACGGTCGCACCAGGCCACCCCAGTGGCAGAACCATTGAGCCAGCCTGGCCCGGCAAAACTGGCGGCAGCCGAGGGTTCGATCTTTTCGCCGAGCATTTCCCAGGCAGCCCTGAGGTAATAGATCAGGGCTGAATCGCCTACGGTAAATACGCCGGCAAGACGATCCTGCATGCAGGTCACCGCGAGCATCGACGCCTGCCCCACTGCCAGACCGTCGGCAAAGGTCTTGTTGTCCAGCCCCAGATCGTAGACCGAGAATTTGTTGCCCACGCCCGATGCCATCTGCAGCAGCACGCTTGGCGAGGCCAACGGCTCGGCAAACCAGCAATGCACCGCATCACCGAACACCTGCTTGAGACCGTAAGTGATACCGCCCGGAGCGCCACCCACGCCGCATGGCAGGTAGACCATAAGGGGTCGCTCTTGGGAGACCTCAACACCAGCCTCCTGCAACTGCTCCGCTAGCCTTTGTGCAGCAGTTGCATAGCCACAAAAAAGCGATACCGACTGCTCATCGTCGACAAAATGGGCCTGGAGATCCCCTTGTGCGCTGGCTCTGCCTGCGGCCACCGCCGTGGCATAATCACCCTCGTGTTCGATAACCTCCACACCCTGATCGCGCAACAGGGTCTTTTTCCATTCGGCCGCGTCACTGGACATATGCACCTGAGCCTGAAAGCCCAGCGCCCGCGACATCAATCCGATGCTGATTGCCAGATTCCCGGTACTGCCAACCACCAGCCGATAGGCCGCGAAGATGTCACGCCACCGGGGCGAAGCCAGCTCGACAAAATCATCGCCGGGCCACCCATGGGCGAGTGCGGTCGCTTCGGCAAACTCCAGCACCTCATGCACACCACCACGGGCCTTCACCGAACCTGCCAGGGGCAGTCGATTATCAGCCTTGAACAGCCAGGTTGACTGACCGCCCAGGGAATCGCGCAGACTGGATGCGTCCAGCAACGGCGAATCGATCAGACCATCTGTACCTGCCAACTCGGGTATAACCCGCGCAAGCAGCGGCCCGGCCCGCAACATCCGGCGTCGGGCATCTTCTACCAGCTCGGGATCGAAGGGATCATCCCGGGTACGCAGGCCCGGGTTGAGCCAGAGCACGGGAAGCCGCGATTGCAGGTTGGTGACTAGGTCCGTTGCCAGCATAGGTTGCCTTGTGTTGATCTGTTACGCATGATGGATGCACGCCCACCTTCTCTCAAGGACACTTCTGATGCCCACAATAGGCTGGATTTTCATAGCCTTGGCCGCGATAACGATCCTAGGCACACTATACAAAGTTTACATAACTGCTTACAAAATGCCCATCAGCGAAGAAAAAATGCGTCTGATCAAGGCCCGAAAGGCGGAGCTTGAAGAGCAGGAAAGACAGGAAAAAGACAACAAATAGCGCTAAAATATCTCGCTCATTTTCCGCCCGTTCAAAGGTAGTCCCAAGCATGGTCAATTCACTGCAAGCCCAACTGCTCAAGTCTGGACTGGTCGACGAGAAAAAACTCAAGCAGGCACAACGTGCCAAGAAGAAATCTGCCAAAACCGAGCCTGAGAAGGTTAACGAAGCAGCGGCGGCCATTGAAAAGGCCCGCATGGAAAAGACCGAACGCGACCGTCAGTTGAATCAGCAGCGAAAAGTTGAGGCAGCGCGCAAGGAAGGCGAGGCACAGGCCCGGCAACTGATAGACCAGAACAAGCTGGACCGCACCGGGGGCGAGACGCCCTACCAGTTTGCCAACAAGAACAAGATCAAGAAGATCTACGTGACAGAAGAACAGTTCGGCAAACTCAGCCGCGGCCAGCTTGGGGTCGTGCGCCTGTCCGGGACATTTGAATTGATACCCGTGGATGTTGCGGCCAAGGTCAGCGAGCGTGCCCCCCAGTGGCCGGTGCACATTGCCAAAGTAGAAAGTCAGGAACCGGCCGAGGATGATCCCTACGCAGCCTTCCAGGTACCCGACGACCTGATGTGGTAGTCACATCAGGTCATTATGAGGAAGATTACTCTTCGTGCTCTTCCTCAACCTGCTCGGGGTTATCCATTTCGCTATCGTCAACCATGGTCTCGTCATCACGCATGCGCTTCTGCTTGACCCGCTCGTCGTCCTCGGCGGTCAGAGGGCAGTCGAGCTTGACCATGAAAGTCCGAGAAACGTCGATCAGACCGATATGCTCGATGGTGCGGCGACCAATCAGTACCGGATAAGTCATGTCACCCCGGTCGCGCAATGAAAACTGCTCCTCGTAGATCTGATCGCCGATGCACATGCTCATCTTGACCACTGGGCGACGATCCTCCCCCCCTGCGCCACGCACCAGTATGCGGCGATACACTGGCCGCTCGAACTTCATCGTCACCCGCTTACCGGTATCGGCATCCTTGACGGGCACGTCGTAACGTACCCAGGACTTGCCCTTGTGCTCGAAAAAATCAATGTTGACTGCGTGCATGGAAGAAGTCAGCGCGCCTGAATCAACCTTGATCTTGACGGTTGTCTGTTCCGGCAGAATCAACCCTTTTTCAATCCAGCCTACTACCACTTTCGAGTTGACCTTGGTAATCCGGGGTTGCTTCTCATCATCGGACAATCCGCCTGCCAGAACCTGGCCAGAAAAAGGCACACAGGCAACCAGTAGCGCAGCAAGACAGGTATGTTTGAAAACTGACAGCATTGGGGATCCTTTGAACGGAACGGAAAGAGCAGCAATTAAGGTAGCGTGCCTGAGCACGCAGAGTGACGACCAATAGACGCGCCGTATTCTAGCCTATCTACATCGGAAACCAAGAGGCACCTTCAAGTGCGCCGACGTGAGGTCTAGTTCGAGCCTGGCAGATCGTAGCGCGAAAGCAGCATCTGCATGGTGCCCTCCTCCTCAAGCCTGGCAAGCAACTGCTCCATATACGCCAACGGCGGCTCGCTAGCCTCACGCTTGATCAATATATGCCGGTAGTACTGGTCCGGCTCGGAAGCAATCAGCAGCTGTGACCGATACTGTTGATTTTGGTCCAGATACCGCTCCAGGTACCCCTGGGGAATAACCGCCAGATCAACCCTGCCCCTGAGCAGCATCTGCAGGCTGCTATCGTGGGAAAATGTAATGATCGCATTATGCTTGCGGCGCAGGTATCCCTTATCAGGGTTATAGCCTGCAAATGCATAGTTATAGCCACTGAACAAGGCAACACGCTTGCCGCTGCGATCGGCAAAATACGCCTGATCGCGTCCCGGCTTGGCTGCGGCGACAAACACCTCACCGCCAACGGCGGGTCCACGCAAACTGACCACGTCCCTGTCTTGCCACCCCCACTGCGGGCTTTCAAAGAACATCAAGTCAAAGCGCTCATTATCAAAGTCATGGTATCGCCGAGTGGCCGAGGTTGGCAGAAAAGCAAAACGATAGTCCTGCTGCACCATATTGAGTTGCGCAATCAGATCGATAGTCACGCCCGACCACTCACCCTCGATGCTCTGTTCGGCGAACGGTGGAAAAATGTACCCGCCCACCCGGACTTCCCGCGGCTCGGCCTGAACCGGGGATGCACCTAGAACGCCCACCCCGCTAACTGCGAGCGTTCCCACCATGATCCAGCACAGACGGAGAGCCTTGAGTAATGCCCGCATATTCATTATTTCGTTTGATGGCCAATGGCCCTTAACAATAGTTTACCTTGTATTAGACAGGTTTACCCTTGCGTGGTTACCATTTTTAGTGTCTGTTCGGCCAATTCGTCCAGGGTCATTGCGCCCTGGGGGTTGTACCAGGTTATGGTCCAGGACAGGGCGCCGGTCAGCAGTCGGCGCAGAATGGGCGGCTGCACCCGTATAACCCCTGCAGCAAATGCGTCATCAAGAACCTCCAGCCAAAGCGATTCGTAAACCTGCCGCAGTCCCAGAATCAATTGCTGGCCATCCTTCGACAGCGATCGCCACTCGTACACCAGCACCGACATGGCTTCCCCACTGACCCCATTGACCGCCTGCAGCTCACACCTGATCAAGGCCTTCAAACGCTGCCGCGGATCCTCCAGCCCCATCAAGGCCCCACGCATCAGCGCTAGATTGTAGTGGATGGTTTCCTCCATCACGGCACGCAGGATGTCGTCCTTACTCCTGAAGTGATGAAAAAGGCTGCCAGATTGTATGCCTACCCTGGCGGCAAGATCCCTGACGGTGGTGCGATCAAAACCGCGTGTGCTGAACAGGTGGGCGGCAGCCTGCAACAGCTTTCCGCGGGGCGTTGCCGGGTCGGAAATAAGCCCCCCATTGATCAACTCACGAATGTCCGCGCCGGATAATGCTGAGTGAGACGGCATACTGAACCTTATTGGTCGGAAATATTGCTCAGAAATAACAGGGCATTTACGCCAAACGTCAGTGCCGCAAACGGCGCCCGTTGTCGAGCCCTTCTCAAACCAAGCGCTTGCTTGGTAAGGTGGCCTGATCGTACACGGAGAGGCATATGAATAAAACCATCCGTATCGGCTGCGCCAGCGCCTTCTGGGGTGACACCAGCAGCGCAGCCGCGCAACTGGTCAACCTGGCAAGCCCGGAAAGCCGGCTTGATTATCTGGTATTCGACTATCTGGCCGAAATCACCATGTCGATCATGGCTGGCGCGCAGATGAAAAACCCCGATGCCGGTTTCGCGACTGACTTCGTCGAGGTACTTGAGCCGCTGCTGCCAACGCTCGCCCATCAGGGCATCAAGGTCATCAGCAATGCCGGCGGTATCAACCCGCAAGCCTGCGCAACCGCACTTGAGGCCGCCTGTCAGCGGGCCGGGGTCAATCTGCAAATCGCCGTTCTGCAAGGCGACGATCTGCGCCCACAGCTCAGGAAGCTGGGCAAAGAAGGCGTTCAGGACATGTTCAGCGGAGCGCCACTGCCCCCGCTCTGTGTATCCGCCAACGCCTATCTCGGGGCGCCGGGAATAGTGGCA
The DNA here is from genome assembly GCF_014637955.1 of Halopseudomonas salina. NCBI lineage: Bacteria > Pseudomonadati > Pseudomonadota > Gammaproteobacteria > Pseudomonadales > Pseudomonadaceae > Halopseudomonas > Halopseudomonas salina. Next base: position 7,862 of record NZ_BMFF01000003.1, read on the forward strand.
GCGCTGGCCGGTGGCGCAGATATCGTGATAACCGGACGTATTGTTGACAGTGCACTGGTCAGCGCACCCCTGGTGCACGAATTCGGCTGGGCCTGGGATGACTATGACCTTCTCGCCCAGGCAGCTCTGGCAGGGCACCTCATCGAGTGCGGAGCCCAGTGTACCGGCGGCAACTTTACCGACTGGGAGAGCGTACCCGATTATGCACACATCGGTTTTCCCATCGCCGAGATCGACATCGCCGGCAGTATTGTCATTACCAAACACGAGGGTACCGGGGGCCTTATAACGCCTTTGAGCGTAGGCGAGCAGATGCTGTACGAAATCGGTAATCCCTGTGAATACCTGCTACCGGATGTCGTATGTGATTTCTCCGCGGTCACCCTGCACCAGCAATCACCTGACCAGGTCAGTGTCCGCGGCGCCCGGGGCAGCGCCCCCACCAGTCAGTACAAGGTCAGCGCCACCTGGCCTGACGGCTTCAAATGCACAGCCAGTTGCCTGATGGCCGGCATTGATGCGGTTGCCAAGGCCCAACGGGTCAGCCAGGCGATTGTGTCCAGAACCCGTGAGATGTTCGCCCAGCGGGGCTGGGAAGACTATCGCGATACCAGCGTGGAGCTCCTCGGCAGCGAGGCAACTTACGGGCCCCATGGCCAGCGCGCCGACACACGCGAAGTCGTCATCAAGATCGCCGTCTGTCATCCCCGCAAGGAAGCACTGGTGTTGTTCTCCCGCGAAATAGCCCAGGCTGCCACCGGCATGGCGCCGGGGCTTACCGGCATTGTGGGCGGACGCCCTACGGTATATCCGATGATCCGGCTGTTCTCATTTCTGGTCGAAAAAACCGTTTGCGAGCTTGCGGTGAACATCGATGGCCGCAATGTGCCGGTAACTCTGCCTGATCCCGGTCCGCTTTCGCGACGGGGCCGTCGCTCCCACCCGGAGGCCAACGCCCCGCATTCGACCAAGCACACCTCAACAGAGCCGCCCGCGCCCACGCCCTCCGGCAATACAGACACTGAGGTTCCGCTGATCCGTCTGGCCGTGGCACGTTCGGGCGACAAGGGCAACCACAGCAATATCGGCGTCATGGCCCGCGATCCTGAATTTCTGCCCTGGATCGCCGCCAGCCTGAGCGAAGCAGCGGTAGCCCAGTGGATGTCCCACGTGCTGGACGCCGACCGGGGCAGAGTCACCCGCTGGTATCTGCCGGGCAGCCACAGCCTCAACTTTCTGCTGGAGAACAGCCTGGGCGGCGGCGGTGTGGCCAGTCTGCGTATCGACCCCCAGGGCAAGGCCTTTGCCCAGCAGGTGCTGCAGATGCCGGTCGCGGTTCCCGCCTCTATTCTCGCCAAACTGGATACTCATCAATGACCTATCACAGCATTTTCAGATCCGACCTGTTCAGCGGCCAGACCATTATCGTCACCGGTGGCGGCAGCGGCATCGGACGCTGCACCGCCCATGAGCTCGCAGCCCTGGGCGCCCGAGTGGTGCTGGTTGGGCGCAACCCGGAAAAGTTGCAGGCAACCGCAGATGAGATAAGCGCCGACGGCGGACAAGTCATCTGGCGCACCTGTGATATCCGCGACGAGGACAAGGTACGGGCAATGGTTGCCGAGGTGATAGCTGAGTGCGGACCGATTCACGGCCTGGTCAACAACGCTGGCGGCCAGTATCCCTCGCCCCTGGCAGGGATCAACCAGAAGGGCTTTGAAACCGTGGTACGCACCAACCTGGTCGGCGGCTTTCTGGTGGCCCGCGAAGTGTTCAACCAGAGCATGAACCGCACCGGTGGGCGCATCGTCAATATGCTGGCCGACATGTGGGGCGGCATGCCCGGCATGGGGCACTCGGGCGCCGCCCGTGCCGGCATGGACAACTTCACCAAGACCGCCGCCTTTGAATGGGCCCACGCCGGGGTCACGGTCAACGCCGTCGCCCCCGGCTGGATTGCCTCCAGCGGCATGGATACCTATGACGGGGCAATGCAAGCCATTATTCCCCGCCTCAAGGACAGCGTGCCGCTCAAACGCCTGGGCAGCGAGGCGGAAGTGTCGGCGGCAATTGTGTTTCTGCTCTCCCCCGCGGCTGCGTTCATCAACGGCGCGAGTTTGCGCATTGATGGTGGCGCGAGTCTGGGCAGTGGTGCCTGGCCGTTGCCGCCGGCGAAAAACAACGCCGCCTTCGAGGGGTTTCACCGCGCGGTGACGCCCGAGATTCTCAAGGCGAAGGACTGACCATGGCTGCCATCGAATCCCTGCTCAACCCCAGTGATGACGACTTCGCAGCCAACCGCGAGGCAATGCTGAGAGCAATCGAAAGCTTCCGGTCGGTCGAGCGCGGCGTCCTCGCCAAGGCAGCCGAAGCCAAGGCCAGATTCGAAAAGCGTGGCCAGCTCCTGCCCCGCGAACGACTCGGTCTGCTGCTGGATGCTGGAGCCCCGTTCCTGGAGCTGTGCCCGCTGGCCGGCTACAAGCTGCATGACGACAAGGACGGCACCCAGGCCGGTGGCGGCCTGATCGCCGGCATCGGCTATGTCAGCAGCGTGCGCTGCCTGGTCATCGCCAACAACAGCGCGATCAAGGGCGGTACCATTTCGCCCAGCGGCCTGAAAAAATCCCTGCGTCTGCAGCAGATTGCCGCCGAGAACAAGCTGCCGGTCATCACCCTGGCGGAAAGTGGCGGCGCCAACCTTGCCTACGCTGCCGACATATTCATCGAAGGGGCGCGCACCTTTGCCAACCAGGCCCGGCTCTCGGCCGCGGGTATTCCGCAGATTACCGTGGTGCATGGCTCCAGTACCGCAGGGGGCGCCTATCAGCCCGGCCTGTCGGATTATGTTGTGGTAGTGCGCGGCAAGGCCAAGATGTTCCTCGCCGGCCCGCCCCTGCTCAAGGCCGCTACTGGCGAAATTGCCACCGAGGAAGAACTGGGCGGCGCCGAAATGCATGCGCAAACGGCCGGCACCGCCGAATACCTTGCCGAGGATGATGCCGATGCCGTACGACAGGCCCGCGACATCGTCGCCAGCCTGCCCTGGAATGACCGCTTACCGGTAACAACCGCACCTGAATGGGACGACCCGCTCTACCCCATCGAAGAGCTGCTTGGTATTGTCCCGGCTGATCCGAAAACACCCTACGACGTGCATGAAATCATCGCCCGCATCGCCGACGGCTCGCGCTTTCTGGACTTCAAGCAGGCATACGATCAACAGACCGTCTGCGGCCACCTGAGCATTCACGGCCGGCGCTGCGGCCTGATCGGCAACAACGGCCCGATCACCCCCCAGGGCGCCGCCAAGGCTGCGCAGTTCATCCAGCTATGCGATCAGAGCAACACACCCCTGCTGTTTCTGCACAACACCACCGGATTCATGGTCGGCACCGAGGCCGAGCAGCAAGGCGTGATCAAGCATGGCTCCAAGATGATCCAGGCGGTAGCCAATGCCCGTGTGCCCAAGCTCACCCTGGTAGTCGGCGGCTCCTACGGTGCCGGCAACTACGCGATGTGCGGCCGCGGCCTGGACCCGCGTTTCATCTTCGCCTGGCCCAATAGCCGTACCGCCGTGATGGGCGGGGCCCAGGCTGGCAAGGTGCTGCGCATTGTCACCGAAGCCAAGCACGCCCGGGAAGGCAAGACCGCCGACCCGCAAATGCTCGACATGCTCGAGCAGGCCACAACACAAAAACTCGACAGTCAGTCCACGGCCCTCTACGGCACAGCCAGCCTGTGGGATGACGGCCTGATCGATCCCCGCGATACCCGCCGCCTGCTCGGCCTGTTGCTGGACATCTGCCTTGATGCCGAGCTGCGGCCACTGAACCCCAATACCTTTGGCGTAGCCCGCCTGTAAACGGAGAAACAGACATGTTGCTGACCCAGGAACACGAAGCGCTGCGCCGCACCGTCCGCCAATTCATCGACAAGGAAATCAATCCCAATGTGGATGAGTGGGAGGAAGCCGGGCATTTTCCGATTCACGACATCTTCCGCAAGGCCGGTGACCTGGGCCTGCTGGGCATATCCAAACCCGAAGCCTATGGCGGCATGGGTCTGGACTACAGCTTCTCGGTGGTCGCCGCAGAGGAGTTCGGCACCATCAACTGCGGGGGCATACCCATGGCCATCGGCGTACAGACCGACATGTGCACCCCTGCCCTGGCGCGCTTTGGCTCGGATTCACTACGTGAAGAGTTTCTGCGTCCGGCCATTTCCGGCGAAATGGTCGGCTGCATCGGCGTTTCTGAAGTCGGCGGCGGCTCGGATGTAGCCAGCATCAAGACCAACGCGCGCAAGGACGGCGATGACTACGTGATCAACGGCAGCAAGATGTGGATCACCAACTCGCCTTCGGCGGACTTTATCTGCCTGCTGGCCAATACCTCCGAGGGCAAGCCGCACAGCAACAAGTCGCTGATCATGGTGCCAATGAACACGCCCGGCATCACCCTGAGTACCCATCTGGACAAACTCGGCATGCGCAGCTCGGAAACCGCCCAGGTGTTCTTCGATGACGTGCGCGTACCCCAGCGCAACCTGCTTGGCCAGGAAGGTGCCGGTTTCATGATGCAGATGGTGCAATTCCAGGAGGAACGCCTGTTCGGCGCGGCCAACATTCTCAAGGGGCTGGAGTCCTGCGTGAACAACACCATCGAGTACTGCCGCGAGCGCCAGACCTTCGGCCAGCCACTGATCAACAATCAGGTCATCCACTTCCGCCTGGCCGAACTGCAGACCGAGATCGAGTGTCTTCGCGCATTGGTTTACAACGCCACCGAGCAGTATGTCGCGGGCAAGGATGTGACCAAACTGGCCTCGATGGCCAAGCTCAAGGCCGGCCGCCTGGGCCGCGAAGTGACCGATGCCTGTCTGCAATACTGGGGTGGCATGGGCTATATGTGGGACAACCCCGTCGCCCGCGCCTACCGGGACGTGCGCCTGGTGTCTATCGGCGGCGGCGCCGACGAAATCATGCTCGGTATTATCTGCAAGCTCATGGGCACCCTGCCCGGCAAAAGCAAGGGCTGACCCATGAAACTGCCAGACGCCACCACCCTGCTGCTCGAGCGTAACGATGACGTACTGCACATCACGCTGAACCGGCCCGAAAGCCGTAATGCCATGAATCTGATCATGCTCGAGGAGCTGCGCGCCCTCCTCGCTGCAGCAGGCAAGGATCGGAGCCTGCGCGCGATAGTACTGCGTGGCGCCGGCGGGCATTTCTGCGCCGGGGGCGACATCAAGGACATGGCCACTGCCCGCCGGGACGACCAGGCCGGCCAGGCACGTATCAATCGCAGCTTCGGCCGTTTGCTTGAAGAAGCCGCAGCCCAGCCGCAGGTGCTGATCAGCGTGCTGGAAGGTGCGGTACTCGGCGGCGGCCTGGGGCTGGCCTCGGTCTCGGATATCGGCATCTGCCTGGCCAACTGCCGCTTTGGCCTGCCGGAAACCAGTCTCGGGGTCATACCCGCCCAGATAGCCCCCTTCGTGGTCCGCCGTATCGGACTGACTCATACCCGCCGGCTGGCCCTGACTGCAGCGCGTTTTGACGGAATCGAAGCCCTGCACCTCGGGCTGGTGCACTTCAGCGAACCGGACGTCCCGGCGTTGGAGCAGAGGCTGGCCTCCAGCATCGGGCAGGTTCTGCGCTGTGCGCCGCAAGCCAACAGGCGCACCAAGGCACTGCTTCTGGCCAGCAGTGAGCAGCCCCTCGAAGACGTCCTGGATCAGGCCGCCGACCTGTTTGCCGAAGCGGTAACCGGCAAGGAAGCAGCGGAAGGCACGCTGGCGTTTGTACAGAAACGCAAACCGGGCTGGGCTCCATAACCAGCTGCCCCCTAAAAGGACCTACACCCATGCCACGCATTACAACCTTGCTGATCGCCAACCGAGGTGAAATTGCCTGCCGCATCATGCGCACAGCCAGCGCCCTGGGTTACCGCACCGTGGCGGTCTATTCTCAGGCCGACGCCGACAGCCGCCATGTGCAGATCGCCGACCAGGCCGTCTGCATAGGGCCGGCACCGGCGGCGCAGTCGTACCTGAACATACCGGCAATCATTGAAGCGGCGCAGCGCAGCGGCGCTGAAGCTATTCACCCAGGCTACGGATTCCTGTCAGAGAACGCCGATTTCGCCCAGGCCTGCATGGATGCCGGGCTGATCTTTATCGGCCCGTCCCCCGAGGCCATCCGCCTGATGGGCAGCAAACGCCAATCCAAGCTGGCCATGCTCGAAGCTGGCGTACCCTGCATTCCCGGTTATCAGGGCAGTGCCCAGGATGATGCAACCCTGACGCGGGAAGCTGCGGCAATCGGCTTTCCCCTGATGATCAAGGCCAGTGCCGGCGGGGGTGGGCGCGGCATGCGCCTGGTGCAGGACCCGGCGCAACTGTCTGGCCAGCTACGCAGCGCGCGGGCAGAAGCCCAAAGCGCTTTCGGCAGCGCCGAGCTGATACTGGAACGGGCGTTAATCCGCCCAAGGCACGTGGAAATCCAGATCTTCGGTGACAACCACGGCAACCTCGTGCACCTGGGCGAGCGGGACTGCTCGGTGCAGCGCCGCCATCAGAAGGTTATCGAGGAAGCACCCTGCCCGGTCGTGACGCCCGAACTGCGCGCCGCAATGGGCGCAGAAGCGGTCAAGGCCGCCGCCAGTGTCAACTACAGTGGCGCAGGCACCGTGGAGTTCATGCTGGATGCCGACGGCAACTACTACTTTCTGGAAATGAACACGCGCCTGCAGGTCGAGCACCCAGTCACTGAACTGGTCACCGGGCTGGATCTGGTAGCCTGGCAACTCGAGGTCGCCTCAGGCCTGCCGCTCCCTCTGCGCCAGGAGCAGATAGCACTGCAGGGCCACGCCATCGAGGTACGCCTGTACGCCGAAGACAGCCGCCGGGATTTCGTGCCCCAGACCGGACGCGTCGACCTCTGGCAGCCAGCGAATATCGAAGGAGTACGCATCGACCACGGTCTGCGCGAGGGTCAGGCAATAACCGCTTTTTACGACCCCATGCTGGCCAAGATCATTGCCCATGGCACTACCCGCGAACAAGCGCGCACTCGCCTGATCAACGCACTGGAACACTCGGTGCTGCTGGGCGTGAATGCCAATCAGCGGTTTCTGATCAATCTGCTGGCCCACCCGCAATTTGCGGCGGGTCACACCAGCACCGCTTTCATAACCGAGCAATTTCACAGCGATCCCAGCCTGACGCCCCAGCCCGTGGCCGCCGAGGATCTGGCGATGGCGGCAGCGCTTCTTTATCAGGCCTCTGCCAGGCGCTGCAAGCTGCCGCCCGCATTACAGGGCTGGAGTAACACCGCACCCATCCCCAGCCGTTTCCTGCTGCTCAATGACGGCGAGGTACATGCCGTTCAGATATCCACCTGCTCAGGCGAGGTTGCCGGCAGCCTGAATATCAGCGTCTCAGGCCGCTGCCTGCATCTGCGGATAATCGAGCAGACAGGTTCGGTCATGGTGTGCGAATTGGATGGCATTCGTTATCGCCGCCCCTGCCTGATCAACGGTAAGCGGATAGCCCTTTACTGTGAGCAGGGCAATCTGCAGTTAGAGGATGTATCCCACCGGCCACCGGCAGCTGCTGCCGACGTCACATCAAACCGGCTGCTGGCACCCATGGATGGGGCCGTTACCGAAGTCATGGCAAAGGTGGGCGAACAGGTCAGCAAGGGCCAGGCTTTGCTGCGCATGGAAGCAATGAAAATGGAGCACACACTCAAGGCCCAGATAAACGGCACCATAAGCCAGCTACTCGCCAGCGAAGGCCAGCAGGTTAAAGCGCGGCAACTGTTGGTCGAGTTCAACTGAGCGGCCACAAACCACCACTGGGGTTTTGCCAATACATGTTGATATGAACGGGTTATTTACCTGTAGCGCTATTGTATCTGACGGCGAATAACGTCAAATTGACATCATGACTGCCAACAAAATAACACTCAGGTTTTCTGGGCGTTGGTCGATAAAATAAAAAGATGTGTCTGGCCACCAGATGCCATTGTGCGCCTGGCTGGTAACGGTCCCGGGGGAGAGGTTGTAGATGAACGTATTGCGCAAAATAAAAATCAGCCAGCGTATCTGGTTAATCCTGATAGTCGCACTGGTCAGCATGACGGTACTCGCTGTGGCCGCTCTGGCCACTCTGCGGTCGGAGTACAAACAGGCCGAAGTTACCAAGGCAACCCACCTGGTCGAGTCTGCCCATACCCTGATGGGCTACTACCACTCCCGCGAAGTCTCCGGCGAACTTACCGGCGAGCAGGCCCGTACCGCTGCACTCGAAGCACTGCGTACCATGCGCTACGGCGGCGGCACCGAGTACTTCTGGGTCAACGACATGGACAACGTCATGGTCATGCACCCCATGGCGCCCCAGACCGAGGGTGTAGACCTGACCACCATTACCAATAGCGACGGCCGCCCCAACGTCATTACCGAAATGGTCAAACTGGCGCGCGACCAGGGTACCGCCTTTATCGAATATAGCTGGTCACGCCCTGGACAGAACCCGGGTGAAGGTGAAGCGCACCAGAAAATCGCCGCCTTCACGCACTTCGAGCCCTGGGATTACATGATCGGCACAGGCATCTTTATTGCCGACATGGAAGCCAAGTTCATCGCCGAGGCCGTCAAGGTAATGATCTTCGTGACCCTCCTCACCCTGCTCATGGTCCTCATTCTGTATATCATCGGCCGCAGCATTTCCCGACCTTTGAACAGTGTGGTTGAAGCCATGCGCGATATCGCCAGCGGCGAAGCCGACCTGACGCGCAAGCTGGACGACAACGCCCAGGACGAGCTGTCTCTGATCGCCAGCCACTTCAACAACTTCACCGCAAACCTGCGCGGCATAGTTCACCAGCTGGGTGACAGCGCCAACCAGTTGACCAGCGCTGGCCAACAGCTGAGCCAGATAAGCAACAACAGCCTGCGCGGCATGACTCAACAATCCGAGAAAATGGAATTGATGGCCACAGCGGTCAATGAGATTACCTACGGCGTGCAGGACGTGGCGCAAAACGCCAACGCGGCAGCCCAGGAAGTCGAAAACGCCAACGAGGGCGCCAACAATGGCCGTGTTCAGGTCACCAGGACCATCGAGCAGATCACCCACCTGTCAGACAGCGTAAAGACCGCCGTCACGCACATGGAAAGCCTCTCCAGCGATGCCCATGAAATCACCTCGGTACTCGATGTGATACGCAATATCGCCGAGCAGACCAATCTGCTGGCCCTGAACGCCGCAATCGAGGCAGCCCGCGCCGGGGAAATGGGCCGCGGTTTTGCCGTGGTAGCCGACGAGGTGCGTAATCTGGCGCAACGCACCCAGAAGTCCACCGAAGAAATTCACAATATGATCAACAAGCTGCAGACCAACACTCAGACCGTGGTGGAGGTGATCAACGAGAGTGACCGCTACTCGGAGCTCAGCGTGCAGCAGGCCACAGCCGCAGGCGCAGCCCTTGACCAGATCACCGAGTCGATGCAGCAAATGGTAGCCCTGAACGCCTCCATCGCCAGCGCCACCACTCAGCAATCCACAGTCGTGGAAGACGTCAACCGCAGCGTCACCGAAGCCGCGGAACTGGCCCGCGAAACCACCGACGGCGCCCAACAAACCGCCCAAGCCAGCGAACACCTCACTCAACTTGGCAAACAGATCGACGGACTGGTAGCGCGCTTTAGGGTATAAGGGCAGCGGCAAGCCTCAAGCTGCAAGCTACAAGCTGAAAAGGGCAGCCTCAAGCTACAAGCTACAAGCGGCAAGCTGTCCATGCGTACTGTACGGACTGCGTCTTTCTGAGACGCAGTCGTCAGTACAGAGACTCCATTCCAAGTAGGGTTTAGCTTGTAGCTTGTAGCTTGTAGCTTGCGGCTTGCAGCTACGTGTCTACAAAACCATCACCCCCAACCACCCAAAGGCGATCAGCGGCAGGTTGTAGTGGAGGAAGGTCGGGACCACCGTATCCCAGATATGGTTGTGTTGGCCGTCCACGTTGAGGCCTGCGGTGGGACCCAGGGTGGAATCCGAGGCTGGTGAGCCGGCATCGCCCAATGCGGCAGCGGTGCCTACCAGCGCAACGATTGCCAGCGGGCTGAAACCCAGTTGCAGTGCCAGGGGTACGTAGATGGCAGCAATGATCGGAATAGTCGAGAACGACGAGCCAATACCCATGGTGATCAGCAGCCCAACCAGCAACATCAATAACGCAGCCAGGGCACGGTTGTCACCGATCATTCCCGCCGAACTGTCGACCAGGGTCTGAATCGAGCCTGTTGCGCGCATCACTTCGGCAAAGCCGGCGGCGGCGATCATGATAAAGCCGATCATCGCCATCATCTTCATGCCTTCGGTGAATACGTCGTCCGCTTCCCGCCAGCGCACCACACCCGAAAGCGAGAAAATCACGAAACCGGTCAGCGCACCAATGATCATCGAGTCCAGCCACAGCTGCACCACGAAGGCCGCGACTACAGCGGCCAGGGCGACCAGCAGCGACCGCCCGTTATACCCCTTCTCCAGACGCTCAACTGCTGCGACCTCCTCCACGTCGTAATCGCGCGGGGCACGGTAACTGACGAAGATCGCAAACAGCAGGCCCAACAGCATACCCAGGGCCGGCAGAGCCATGGCCTTCATGACATTGACGCCCTCGACGTCGCCACCACTTTCAGCCACATTGGCCAGCAGAATGTCATTGAGGAAAATGCCGCCAAAACCGACCGGTAAAAACATGTAGGGCGTGATCAGACCGAAGGTCAGTACGCAGGCCACCAGACGGCGATCCAACCGCAGCTTCGCCATCACATACAGTAGTGGCGGCACCAGTAGCGGAATAAAGGCGATGTGTATGGGCAGTATGTTTTGTGACGAGATGGCCACGGCCAACAACACCAGCAACAACATCATTGTCAGCATCCCCGTGCCACCCTCACGCCGGCTGTTGACCAGCCCCAGCGCCCGATCCGCAAGCGCATGGGCCAGACCCGACTTGGCGATCGCCACGGCGAAGGCACCCAGCAAGGCATAGCTCAGGGCAACATTCGCGCCCTTGCCCAGCCCACCCTGAAATGCATCCAGAGTCGCCTCCAGACCCAAACCACCAAGCAGACCACCCACCACAGCCCCGATAATCAGCGCCACCACCACGTGTACACGGCACAAGCTCAGGATCAGCATCACCGCCACAGCGGCCACTACTGCATTCATTGTCAAACTCCCCAGTCGAACCAAAAGGTGTCAAACAAGCCAGACCGGCCTGCCAAAGGCCGCGTACTCTGCCGCATAGCGCCGCAGGCCGCAAGCCAGAACTGCAGCTACAAGCTTCAAGCCGCAAGCTGCAAGCTGGACGTGCGCACTGCAGCGCCACCGTTATTCCCAGACGTAGTTCCAGGTACACATCCCCGCACTTCATCTGGGTTTAGCTTTACGCTTGCGGCTTGAAGCTTGAGGCTGCTCTTTGCAGCTTGCAGCTTGCAGCTTGCGTTTACGATTTTGCGCTGTTGGTCCGCGCGGCCGACGGTTAGCATGCTGGCACATGCAATCAAGGAGAGGCCCCATGCTCAACATCGCCATCGTCGCCGGCAGCAGCCGCAGTAACAGTCAGACATCCAAGGTCGCGCGCTTCATGCGCCAAAGTCTGATCAACCAGCACGGACTCGATGCGGCCGCCGTATCGGTCATAGACCTGGGATCCTATCCCCTGCCAATGTGGCCTGCGGAGGACGAAGGCCCCTGGGGCATGTTCGAGAAGCAACTGTCCAAGGCCGACGCCCTGGTGATCCTCGCCCCCGAGTGGCACGGCATGGCCTGCCCGGCGATCAAGAACTTCTTTCTGTTCGCGACCAAGGCCCAATTGGCACACAAACCGGCCATGCTCGGCGGTATCTCGGCAGGCATAGGCGGCGCTTATCCGATCAGCGAACTGCGCGCCTCCAGCTACAAGAATTGCCGTTTGTGCTACATACCCGAGCACCTGATAGTGCGTAACGTGGAAAAGGTCATGAACATGCCCGAGCCAGTCTCGGAAGACGACCGCAAGATACGCGATCGCATGCAATACAACCTGGATATTCTGCTGCGCTACGCCCAGGCCCTGAAGCCCGTGCGCGGCGAGATAGATATGACCAATGCCGACTTCGCCAACGGTATGTAACCCGCATCAGGTCCGTGCGACCCACGAACGGGCCACCCCTTACTAAGGTCTAATGGCCGCTAGCCGGGTCACCGGATTGCCGCCTGCGCATGGCCGAGGCGTCAAGATCAAGCCTTTTACCATCCCGCTGAAAAGCGCCAACTCCCTCGAACATGTCCGTCATATGACAGTTCGACGAATGTCTTACAGAGTCCCTCCTGCTTAAGTGCTTTATTTGATCCGCGCCCGGCAAGCACCGGCCTGCAAATGATCACACCAGGAGAATAATAATGACGCATGTGAAAACCAACACCCTGGCCGCAGCTGTGGCCCTTGCCCTTATTGCGCCACTGGCCGGCACCGCAAATGCTGCTGGCTTCACCGACGATGCCACGGCGTCCCTGCAACTGCGCAACTTCTACTTCAACCGCGATTTTCGCTCCACTCCCCCAGGCGGCCGGTCCAAGGCTGAAGAGTGGGCGCAGGGCTTCATCTTCCGCGCAGCTTCGGGATACACCCCCGGCGCAGTGGGTTTCGGTCTGGACGTATACGCCGCCACCGGCGTAAAGCTCTACTCTGAAGACGACACAGCAGGCACCGGCTTGCTGCCCAACGCCTTCGGCGATGAAGGCCCCGACAGCTACGGCCATGCTTCAGCTACGGCCAAGGCCAAAATCTCCAATACCGTACTACGCCTTGGCAATCTGGTGCCCGCCATCCCGATCGCCCAGGCCAGCGACATTCGCCTGTTACCGCAAACCTATACCGGCGGCGCACTGAGCATCGACGAAATAGACAACCTGAACGTGCAACTGGGTCAGCTGCGTGAGGTCAATTACCGCGGCAGTACCAACCGTGAAGATATCGGCGCAACCGTAGGCGGCACCTCCGACCAGTTCAACTTCATCGGCGGCACCTACAAGTTCACCCAGAGCGATACCTCCCTGGGCCTGTGGCGTGGCGAGCTGGATGACGTATACGAACAGAACATGATCAACGTACTCCAGGGCCTCACAGTCGGTGACTGGAAGCTTGGCGCCAACCTGGCCTATTTCGACACCAGTGACAGCGGCAATCAGCCACTGAACATCGATCACAACATGAAATCCCTGCTCCTCTCAGCAGGCACCGGCCCACACACATTCCGCCTGGGCTATCAGCACAGCGACGGCGACACGGCCTTCCCCTACCTGGCCGAAAACAACCCCTACATCGCCAACTACATCCAGATCCTGGACTTCGCCCGGGCCGACGAAAAGTCCTGGCAGGCCCGTTACGACCTGGATTTTGCAGCCTACGGCATCCCCGGCCTCAAAGGCCTGGTGCGCTACGTCAGTGGCGACAACATCGACCTGGGTGCAGCCGGGACTGGCGAAGAGTGGGAGCGCGACATCGACTTCGTCTACACCATCCAGTCCGGCCCCTTCAAGAACGTAGCCCTGCAATGGCGTAACGCGATGGTCCGTTCCGACGTGGCAGGCGACATCGACGAAAACCGCCTGATCGTGAATTACACCATTCCTTTGATGTAATTGGTTGATCGTATTGGTGGAGCCCGAGCTGATGTTCGGGCTTTTTGTTTGTCCTGGTTGGTTGCTTGGCATTGGATCGGTGTGGTGCCGATTCCGACCTGCCCCGTTCCAGGACACGCTACTAGCCATCCCTGGGGCTCGTCATCGCACATCCCTGTGCTCTGACGGTCCTGGAACGGGCCAGGTCAAAATCGACAAACAAACTCCGTGCCGCCTGAATGAGAGTGCTTGAGCAATTGAGCGCATCCAAGAACTCTTTTTACTGCAGCGTACTCCACGCCATCCGGGTGTCGGCGGCGGTTGACCTATGCACGACCGTCGGCGCACAGGGATGTGCAACGTCGAGCTTCCAGGGACGGCTTGTAGCGTGTCGGGCATAGGTCAACCGCCACCGGCACCCATGCACCCACTACCAGGACCGGGTTTGAAATCAGGCACGATCATCGGCACCCATACACAGGCTATAAAACAGATCAGTCTTCCGCAGTAGCCCCAATCTTGTGAATAGCCAAGTCAGCACCCATGAACTCGTCCTCCTCACTCAGCCGAATACCCGTGATCGCCTTGATCACACCGTAAACCAGCACACCACCAGCCAGAGCAAAAACAGCACCTGCCAGAGAACCGACAACCTGCGACATCAGACTGACACCACCCAGACCGCCCAGCGCCTGCGCACCAAAAATGCCCGCCGCAATACCACCCCAGACCCCACATAGACCGTGCAGAGGCCATACACCCAACACATCGTCAATCTTCAGATGATTTTGGGTCAGAATAAATGCCCACACAAATAAACCACCGGCAACCGCACCAGTAGCAAGAGCACCAATCGGGTGCATCAGATCGGAGCCCGCACAGACCGCAACCAGACCGGCCAGAGGACCGTTGTGCAAAAAGCCCGGGTCAAAACGACCCACCGCCAGCGCCGCCAACGTACCGCCAACCATCGCCATCAAGGAATTGACCGCCACCAGACCACTTATGCCATCCAGCGTCTGGGCCGACATCACGTTGAAACCGAACCACCCAATGGTCAGAATCCAGGCGCCCAGGGCCAGGAACGGAATGTTCGATGGCGGCATCGCAATCACATGGCCATCGCGATAACGACCACGGCGTGCACCCAGCATCAGCACAGCGCCCAACGCCAGCCAGCCACCCACCGCATGCACTACAACTGAACCGGCAAAATCATGGAAAGGCGCGCCAAAAGCCCCCTCCATCCAGTCTTGCACACCGTAGTTGCCGTTCCAGACCAGACCCTCGAAGAAAGGGTAGATCAGGCCAACAATCAACAGCGAAGCCACGAGTTGCGGAGCAAAGCGGGCACGCTCGGCGATACCGCCAGAAATGATCGCCGGGATAGCCGCAGCAAAAGTCATCAGAAAGAAAAACTTCACCAACGAGTAACCATTCTGCTCCGTGAGTGCCTCGGCACCGTGGAAGAAAGTCACACCGTAAGCGATCCAATAGCCTATAAAGAAATAGGCAATACCCGAAATCGCGAAGTCGCTGATAATCTTGGATAACGCGTTTACCTGATTCTTCTGCCGTACCGTACCCACTTCCAGAAACGCGAAGCCGGCATGCATGGCCAGAACCATGACCGCACCCATCAGAAGAAACATCGTGTTTGCGCCGTGCATCAGTGTTTCCACCGCGCTGTGCAGGTTTTCCATTATCTGAGCCTCTTTTCGAGAAACGCACCAGATAAACGCACAGAACACATGAAATGATCATCATTGGTGCAAATTGCACACGAGTTCAAAACAAGGCGATCTGGCGAAATTTCTATCTGCTGCATTTTTCTCTTTTTATTCAGTTAGTTGAAAAGGGTGTAAGTCCGGGCTCTGGCACTTCGGCACCAATGGAGTGCGAAACCCGTGCCCGGGCTCACCACAGCAGTGCAATTGACGTACCAGAACGCAGTAGAATGCACCTTTCAGCAACAACAGACGTGCCCAAAAAGGGGCCGGCACAACCGGAAATATCACCTGCCCAGCAGCAAAACCAGTCTCTGGCTATAATCTTGCATACTGGGTTGCCGCTTATCCCTGTTAATGGAGTTTCCTGTGTTCAATGGTCAACCACTGCCTTTCTTTCAGCCACTGATCGATACCGCCACCGGGCGAATAGCCGGGTACGAAGCACTGGCCCGACTCAAGGATGACCAGGGGCAGATAGTGAGCGCAGGTCCGCTGTTTACCGATCCCAGCGTTGATCCCGTAGACCTGCTGGAACTGGATCGCACCATTCGACGTCAGGCATTCGAGGCCTTCCGCGACAACCCGGCCGGGTTTATCAGCGTCAACATCTCTCCTCTATGGGTCAGCCAGCTGGTACCCGGCGAGCCACTGCCCAGTCTGGAGCTGCTCAAGGAGATTGGTCTGCCGCCCGAACAGGTCGTGTTCGAGATAACCGAACTGCAGGGCAATATCCAGGATCTGAGCGACGCCGTAAGACGCTACCGGGAAGCCGGCATTCGCATCGCGATTGACGACTTTGGTGCAGGCTCCTCCATGCTGGATCGAGTGCTGGCCCTGGAGCCGGACATTCTGAAACTGGACATACAATTGTTTCGCCGCGCAGCCAGCGGCAAGGGCAACAGCGGCGATTTTGTCAAAGCCCTGGCATTGATGGCCGAGAAAAGCGGCTGCTGGATTATTGCCGAAGGCGTGGAGACAGAGCAGGAACTGCATTTTGCCCTGGAATGCGGCGCACGTTATGTGCAGGGATACCTGTTCGCACGCCCCGCAGAGAACTTCCTGCCTGCTGACGCAGTGCAGGCCGAGTTCGCGCGTATGCGTGACGATTACGCCCGCAGCAAACTGGCCGAGCGGGAAAAACTCGCCGAGCTGCGTGGCACCCTGGGCAACCTGTTCGCCGAGCTCGTGCAATGGTTGGCCAAGGGTGGAGACCCGGCAGATCTGCCCTCACCCGCACAATATCCCTGGCTGCTGCGCTGCTTTCTTTGCGATGCACATGGCACCCAGATATCGCCGAACTATGAATGGACCGAGAAACGCTGGCAGCCTGATGCTCGGTTTCTGGATCACAACTGGTCCTGGCGCCCCTATTTCTACCAGATACTCTCCGAAGCCGGTCAGGGCAGTCGCATTATTCTGTCCAGCCGCTACCGAGATGCGACCAGCAATCAGTATTGCATCACCTCGGGTCTGTTCATCGACGACAGCCGGCACCTGCTGCTTGTGGATATCGATACCTCACGCATCTGAACGCTGCTGGCGCCGCGTAACAGGCAGTAACACATCGACCTCAAGGCCGCCCAGGGACGATTCCTGCAGTTCCAGGCGGCCCTGATAGACCTCAACCAGATCGGTGACGATGGCCAGGCCGATGCCGTCGCCTTCTGCGCTCTGGTCCAGTCTGTGACCGCGGCGCAGGATGGCAGAACGCTCATGCTCCGCCACACCCGGACCGTCGTCGGCAATGCGCAAGACCAACCCCTCAGAGTTCATATCCGCGCTCAGTACCACAGTGCGTCTCGCCCATTTGCAGGCATTGTCCAGCAGGTTGCCCAGCAGCTCGAGCATATCCTCTCGCTCAAAGGGCCACTCTGCCTGCGCGGCCTCTCCGAGCCGCGTTTCCAGCTGCAGGTCATTGCCGTGAATGCTGCGCAGCGAATCCAGTAGCCAGGGCAGGTCCTCCGCAGCACTGAAACGCTGGCTTGCCTGGCTTTCGGGCGCCAGGCGCGCGCGCTGAAGAGCTCGATCCATCTGGTTGCGGATGGCTGTCAGCTGTACACCAATGCCCGCAAGCGTGTCGCTCCCAGGGTCCGCGGTTGCCTGCTGCAAAAGCGCAGTGGCAACCGCCAAGGGGGTTTTCAGGGCGTGTCCAAGATCTGCCTGGCCGCCCCGCGAGCGCTGAATTATCTGCTCTATCTGGCGGCCCAGGTGATTGATCTCGCTGACCAGCGGCTCCAGCTCCTCCGGCACATCCGACCCCAACTCCAGACGCTTGCCCACATGCCACTCGGCCAACTCCCTGCGGATGCGGCGCAGTGGCTGAAACGCCCGATTCAGCACCCAGCGCTGCACCAGCAACGCCACACCTATGGTGAGCAGACCCAGAGCCCATATAGCCCAACGCGCCTGGTCAAAAGCCCGCAGCAGCGGCAGATAATCGGTGGCCACACTGATATCAACCGCCTGGCCGCTGACTTCGTAGCGCCCCGACCAGACCAGCAATTGCTGATCATCCGGACCGGCCACCAGCGTATTGTGCAGACCGTCCGCATCCAGCGGCAGCCGCGCATCCCAGAGCGAGCGTGAGCGCCAGCGTTCACCAGCATCAATAACGAAATAGCGCCCCGAATAGGGCCGGTCGTAGTCAGGATCGACCCGCGCGCGATCAAGATACAGACCCTCCGGCCCCGGAGTGATCGCCGCCAGCAGGCTATCGGTTTCAACCTGCAGTGAACGCGCCAGATAGTCCCGCAGTGCCTGGTCGAACAACCAGACACTGCCCTGCCCGACCAGCACCACAGTCAACAGAAGAATGGCGACCAGCCCCAGACCGAGTTGGCGGCCGATACTGCTCAAGGCTGCAATCCGACAAAGATATAGCCCTGCCCACGGCGCGTAACAATAACCTCGCGGCCCAGTTTGCTGCGCAGGTGGTTGATCTGCACCTCGATCACGTTGGAATCACGCTCACTCTCGTATTCGTAGAGATGCTCGGCCAGCCGGCCCTTGGATAATACCTGGCCGGCGTGCAGCATGAAGTAGCGCAGTAGCTTGAATTGCGTAGCGGAGAGCTCTATCGACACAGACCCCGCCGGTGCGGCGGCATGGATAAAGGTGACTTCCTGGCGCGTCTCGTCCAGGGCCAGCCCCCTGGCCTGGATTACGGCACCGGGCTCATGGCCGTGGCTGCGCCGCAGCAGGTTCTGCGCGCGCAACACCAGCTCCTCGGGGTTGAAAGGCTTGGTAAGGTAGTCATCTGCGCCAGCGCGCAGCCCCTCGACCCGCTCGCTCCAATTGCTCCGCGCAGTCAGCACCAATACCGGCAAACTGATCCGTGCGGCCCGCCAGCGGCGTAACACCTCAAGCCCATCCATACCCGGCAGGCCCAGATCCAGTACGCAAAGATCGTAGGGTTCCTGCTCCCCCAGCAGCAACGCATCTCGCCCGTCTGCGCGCCAGTCGACGGCGAAGCCCGCCTGCTTGAGCACCGTACACAGGCTGTCTGCCAGGGCCACAGAATCCTCCACCAGCAACACGCGCATCAATCGTCCTCTTCCACATCAAGCAACTTGCCGGTGACCGCATCATATTCCAGCTCCAGTACGATGCCGCTGCGCGTGACTATTTCCAGCTCATAAACATATCGGCCGTCATCCCATTCCAGCTCGACTTCCAGCAGGCGCCCGGGAAAACGTTCCTGCGCATCATCGATAAAGCGTTGCAATGGCAGAACAACCTCCTGTTCCACCAGCCGGAGCGCCTCATCCTGATCAATATCACGTCCGGCCTGCAGCCCGGAGGTGAAAGCCAGCATGACGATTATCGGGGACCAACGCAGAAAGCCGCGCAAGGCGGCTTTCCCTCCCGACCAACGAGATTCAGTCATCCTGGTCAATCTTGAGCACTTCGGCATTGCTCGCATCTATGTCAATATCCCACTCAACGCCCTGGGCATCACGAATTTCGACTTCGTACACATATTTGCCGGCAGTTTCTTCCAGCTCCGTGCCCGTGATGGTACCGGCACGCGCCGCAAGCGCTGCTTCATTCAGCTTCTCGAAGGACTGAATGGTACCCTTGCTGACAAGAGCCTGGGCTTCATCGATACGCACATCATCGGCGAAGGCACTGGCAGTGCCAAGGGTAAGAATCGTAGTACAGGTAAGGGCAACAAGTTTTTTCATGTTTAAAGTCTCCGTTGTTTGAGTACGCTTGTATCCTAGAACACCAAACTGAAGCCAAACTTAAAAAGGCACCAAGCCGCATAGAATGGCTTGCCGGTAAGGACACTGCATGACCGCAATTCACATACCCAGGCCCGCGCTGACTTTGCGCGCCGGCAGCCAGGCCCTCGAGCATATCCGTGAAAACGGGCTGCAGCCGGCCGACGTACACATGATCCCCGGTGCGGCTGGCGGGCCCAAGGCGTTAGGCATTCAGGGTCTGGACATTGCGCTGTTTGGCGACTGGCTACCACGGGCGCAGCAGCCACGCAGCCTGATCGGGGCCTCGATTGGCAGCTGGCGCTTCGCCAGTGCCTGCCTGCCGGACCCGGTGGCCGGGCTGCGCAATCTGGGCGAGCTGTATACCTCTCAGCGCTTTCCCAAGGGCATCACCGTCAGCGAAATCAGCCGCTGTTGCGCCATCATGCTTGATGATCTGCTCGGCGAGCAGGCCGAGAGCATTCTCGCCAACCCGCTGTATCAGCTGAATATCGTAGTGGTGAAAAGCCTTGGCCTGATGCGCCACGACACCCGCTCCCGTCTGGGCCTCGGCCTGGGAGGGGTGATTGGCGCCAACCTTCTGAGCAGAAGGCATCTGAAGCGGTTTTTTGAGCGGGTCATCCTGCATGACCCACGCCAGCGCCCACCGCTCGCCGACTTCAGTGATTTTGTCAGCAGCCATATCAGCCTTACCGCGGAAAACCTGCGCCCAGCCCTGCTTGCCTCCGGTTCGATTCCCATGGTGATGGAGGCCGTGCGCGACATCCCCGGCGCCAGCGAGGGTGTGTACCGCGACGGCGGCCTGCTCGACTATCATCTCGACCTGCCCTATCAGGCACCCGGCGTGGTGCTCTATCCGCACTTTGTCGATCGGGTGGTACCGGGCTGGTTCGACAAGACCCTGCCCTGGCGAAGGGGTGATCTGCAGCAATTGAAAAGCGTGCTGCTCCTCGCCCCCTCGCGGGACTATCTCGCCAGCCTGCCCTACGGCAAGCTGCCGGACCGCAAGGATTTCACACGCTTTGTGGGCAGAGATGTAGAGCGGGAAGCCTACTGGCGCAAGGCAATGGCCGAGAGCGAACGTCTCGGTGATGAGTTTCTCGAGCTAACCGAATCAGGACGTCTGATTGACCGCCTGCAACCGCTCTAGCGGCCCCCTGCGCTGATGCGCCAGCTTATTGCGCTACCAGCGCCGAGCCGTCATGCCCTGGACGATGCGCTGATCCTGCTGCGCCTGGCCATCGCTTACGCAGGCCTGGCTGCCATCAGCCACTGGGGCGCGGGTCAGATCATGCAACGCCTGGGGCATTATCTGCACATCGATACCCAGTTTCTGCTGCTCGACGCCCTGTTCAGCGCTTTATTGATGCTCGGCAGCCTAGGAATCGCCTGGCTACTGCAACAACGGGCGTCACTGACTTGGCTGGTGGGTCGCGGATTCAGCCCGGCCGGCCTGATTCCGGCGCTTCTGCTGGCCGCCATCATGGTCTTGATCGCTAATCCACTGGCCGACTGGCTGGATTTCAGGCTGACGCCGCCGGACCTGCTGCCCCGTGATCCCGCGCAGCCGCAGGCACTGACACCCTTGCTCGATCTCGAGGCCTGGCGACTGCTGGGCGCCCTGGGTCTGGCGATACTCTGGGTCCCGCTGGCTGAGGAAGTGATCTTCCGGGGCTGGTTATTCAAGGCCTTGCAACGCACACGCCCCGGCCTATGGGTGGCACTGCCGGCCAGCACGCTGATATTCGCGATACTGCACAGTTTCTACAGTGCCGGTGGCGTGGTGGTTATTGCGCTGCTGGGCGCGGGCCTGGGGTGGCTGCGCTGGAAATACGATCAACTCTGGCTGTGCGTGGTAGCCCACGCCGCCTATAACGGACTTACCCTGCTGATGGTCGCCCTCGGGTGATCAGCGCAATACGCGCCGCGCGCCCTTGAAGGTGCGCTGCCAGTAGCTGGCCTGCAATTCATCGATGCGCACCTTGCCGCCACTGCTGGGCGCATGCAGAAAACGCCCCTCGCCCACGTAGATACCGGCGTGATCGACACTTCGGCCGCTCATGGCAAACAGCACCAGATCACCGGGAATCAGATCCTGGGCAGGTGCCTTGTCCTTCAGTGCAGTCAGACCCGCTGTGGTGCGCGGCAAACTGACGCCAGCTGCCTCACGGTACACGTAGTTGATCAGACCGCTGCAGTCGAAACCGGTGGCCGGTGAGCTGCCGCCCCAGCGATAGGGGGTGCCGATCAGACTGAAGGCGCGGAAGATGACTTCATTATTGGTGGGCGAAACCGGACTGGCGGTACCCGAATCTATCAGCGACTGTGTACCGGAATTCATCCCGGCAAAGCCCGCATCGGTCTGATCAGGGGTGCCGGCACACCCGACGAGGGTTGCCAGCAGGCATGGAATGATCAGGAATTTCAAGGGCATGCGTCAGTCTCGTGAGAATCTTTAGAGTGTCTGTATTGCGCAACAGTGCCCGCGGTTGGCCCTCAGGTCAAGCATGACGGTGCTTTCAGTGATTAACGGTGTAGGCCAGCATCATGGAAAGCTGGCACATCGGGCGGCCGCTATCGGCATGCAATTGATTGAAAAAAGCCTGTGTTGCCGCCAGGTCCCGCTGACTGGTCGGCGACTTGTCAACTACCCCACGGGCCTTGAGCGCAGCAGCCACATCACCGGTAACCACGAAGCTATCCTTGCCCATCATGCGCAAAAATCGCGGGGAGGACAGACCGCCAAGCTGGTTCCCCTGGCGCTGCAGCAGACGCCACAGACCGGTAATATCGGTCACTGGCCAGTCTGCTATGAGTTTGCCCATGCTGCCGTACTCAGTGCGCATGTCGATGACCATCTGCGCATTGCGCGGCACACTGCGCAATTTGCCCAGGTGGCGAATCAATCGCTTGTCCTGCATCAGACGTTCAATGTGCTCGCCACCCATCAGCACTACCTTGTCCGGGTCGAAGCCGAAAAAAGCCTGCTCGAAAGCCGGCCACTTGGCATCCACCAGGCTGTGCTTGAGCCCCGCACGAAACACCCTCAACGCCAACGTCGACAGATAGCGGTCATCGGCAATACCGCGCAGGGTCTTGGCATCACGCGGTGTCGGCAGATTGGCTTCCAGCGCAGTCCGCGAACCGAACCGGTTCAGGCAGTATTCTTCGAGCTGTCTATAGGGTTGCACTGAAGGCTCCACACAATGGGTTTAGGCGTTCAAAGGTTCATCACATTGAGAAAACGCGGCGTGGCCTGTTCATCGATCTTCAGGCTGGCAAAATCGAACAGCTGGCCATCAGCCAACTGCGAAGGATGCACATGGCGCAGGGAGCGGAAAATGCTTTCGATGCGGCCGGGATTCTCGCGCTCCCAGCCCTGCAGCATTTCCTTGATCACCTTGCGCTGCAGGTTCTCCTGGGAACCGCACAAATTGCAGGGAATGATCGGAAAGTCCTGCAAACGGGCGTAGGCGGCAATGTCTTTTTCGCTGCAGAATGCCAGCGGACGTATCACCACATTGCGGCCGTCATCGGACAATAGCTTGGGCGGCATCGCCTTGAGGCTGCCGCCATGGAACATGTTCAGAAAGAAGGTTTCAACAATGTCATCACGGTGGTGCCCCAACGCCAGGCGATTGGCACCGATCTCGTCGGCAAAGGTATACAGATTGCCGCGACGCAGGCGTGAGCACAAAGAGCAGGTAGTCTTGCCCTCCGGCACTTTCTCCATGACGATCGAATAGGTATCGCGTTCGAGGATATGGTAGGCAACACCAAGCTCTTTCAGATACGCCGGCAGTACCTCCTCCGGGAACCCTGGCTGCTTCTGGTCAAGATTCACCGCAACCAGCTCGAAGCGAATCGGCGCAACACGTTGCAGGTGCAAAAGCATGTCCAGCAGCGTGTAGCTGTCTTTTCCTCCTGAAAGGCAGACCATGACCTTGTCGCCGTCCTCTATCATCGCGTATTCGGTGACCGCTTCGGCGGTAAGTCGACGCAGGCGCTTCTGCAACTTGTTCTGGCTGACACTCAGGCTCATGGTGGAAAGTCCGGATGCGAAAAATCGCTATGGTAACCGCAAACTGCATCCTGAAAAAACAAAACCCCCTGCCGGCCAGTTGGCCGACAAGGGGCAATGCCCGAATGCAAAGCGCGCTCCAGATGAAGCCTGGCTAGCGCGCTTGCGGATTAGCGCAGGTAAACCGGACCCACTCCCATACCCCAGAAAATGACTGACGTTGCCATCATGGCGACCAGTACAACCAGGCCCACGGCAAGAATGGAACTGGAAAACATGAAGCCCTCTTCACTGGAAATGCCCATGAAGATCGGTATGCCCTGATAAAGCAGGTAAACGGTGTAGCAGACTGCCGCAGTACCCACCAACATCCCCAGCCACAGACTTGGATAAAGTGCAGCAATACCGGCCAGGAACAGAGGCGTAGCAGTGTAGGCAGCGAAGACGACGCAATCGGATAGCGACGGACTGGAGTCATAGGTACGCGCCATCCAGTGAATGAAGGCGCCCATTACGGCCACACCTACAAGCATGGCCAGGTACGACAGAACGGTCATCTGCAGCGCGCTGGTGGTGGTCAACCGCACCGCATCAGCACTACCGATGGCCCAGCCGGTCTGAGTGGTACCAATATAAGCGGAAATCGCAGGTATGGCGGCAAGCAGAAGTACATGGGTGAGATACATATGGCCGATGGATTCTTCTTCACCCTTGATTTCGCGCCATTCCTGGTCGGGATGGGTAAATAGCCCAACTACGTGGTGGATCATGGTCTGGTCTCCAGAATTTTTATTCATTCCCGTGGTCCTGACCTGACGGCCGGCAACGGGTGTACGGGCGCGACGCTTTGTCGCATTCCCTTGTACTTGACTATAGTCAAAAACACATTCCAAGTACGCTTTCTGCTTAGAGTGATTAGCGACTTCAGGGCTTGCCGTAATAGCGTTGGAGTATTAGCAATGCCTGATTGACGTCCTGAACCCGATCAGTACTGCCGCCCCTGTCAGGATGATGCTGACTCATTAGCTCCCTGTAACGCTGTTTGATCCGCCGCGCATCAACAGGCTCCCGAAGTTCGAAAACCTCCAGTGCGGCGCTGACTTCCTGCCGACTTACTCCCGCGCCACCCTGGCTGAAGCCCTTGAGTAAGCGCTCCACATCCTCACCCTGGGTGGTCAGCCACTGCTCCCAATCCAGATAGTAACTGCGCAGCGGATCAGCCTCGCGCAACAGCGTGCGCTGCTCTGCTACCTGCCCACGGGGCAACATGCGGATACTCAATGCATGCACCTGCAGCTCCAGCCCCTGCTCAGTCAGTCTGTCAGAAAGCCTGTAGAGGGCATGAAACAACAGAAAATGCGTCTGAAAAAGCGTCAGGGGATCGCGTAGCGCACCCGGCTCGGCAAAAAGCGTATCGGGAAAATGCGCGGCGAGCACCTTGATCAGCGAAAACTCGTCAATCCCACCCGGCGCATCAGCCAGGCAGGAAAGCACAAAACGATCAAAGTCTGCTGGAAGCAGATCATCGGGGTTGGGTCGGTTCATGGGGCCAGTCTAGCAAACACCACGTATTGCAACCTGTCTGTCATCTGATTGGCGTATTACTGACTCACCGTCAATTTTCAGGGAACACCTTACAATGAACAGATGGATAATGACCGCCGGCGCCGCCGCGATGGTTGCCAGCCTGGCAGCCTGCAACTCCGATAGCGATGACGATCAGGCCGCAGCACCCGAAACGCCGCCCGCCGCCGTGACCCCGGACAGCGTAGCGCTGAGCCTGCTGGGCCGCTACGAGTCGGGCGAGTTCGACGTGAGCGCCGCAGAAATCCCGGCCTTCGATCCGGTCAATCGGCAGATCTTTGTGGTCAACGCGCGCAAGGGTGCCGTTGACGTGCTGGATACATCCGACGCAGCCAACCCCACGCTGACAGATACCCTCACCGTTGAAAGCGTCGCACAGGGCGCAGTGGTCAACAGCATTGCCTATCGCGAAGGTTTTCTGGCTGTAGCAATTGAGGCAGCCACCAAGACCGACCCCGGATTTGTCGCGTTATTTGATGCCACCACCCTGGAGCTCCTAGGCTCAGTACCGGTCGGCGCACAGCCCGACATGCTGACCTTCACCCCGGACGGCAAGTATCTGCTGGTCGCCAACGAGGGCGAGCCCAATGACGATTACAGTGTCGATCCGGTTGGCTCGATCAGCGTCATAACCCTGGACGACCAGGGCCTGGCGCAGGTCAGCACTGCCGGCTTTACCACATTTGATGCCCAGGCCGATGCACTGCGCGCCGCAGGAGTCCGTATTTATGGTCCCGGCGCCAGCGTGTCCCAGGATCTGGAGCCGGAGTACATCACCGTATCCGAAGACAGCCAGACCGCCTGGATTGCCCTGCAGGAAAACAATGCCTTGGCCAAGCTGGACATCGCCACTGCCACCATCACCGACATTCTGCCCCTGGGCTTCAAGAACTACGGCGCTGCGGGCAACGGTATCGACGCCAGTGACGACGACGGTGTAGTAGCAATACGCACCCGCCCCGGCGTTTTCGGCATCTACCACCCTGACAGCATCAGCAGCTACAACGTGAACGGTCAGACCTACATCGTCACCGCCAACGAAGGCGATGCACGTGCCTGGGGCGAAGATGATCAGGCCTACTGGGACGGTGACGCAACCAAGGGCTTTGTTGAAGAATTCCGCGTCAAGCACCTGGTTCACGCCAGCGGTTTTGACCGTCGTCTGGGCGATGACCTGCCACCGCAACTGCGTGCCCTGGGCACAGGCGCCCTGCTTGACCCAGCAGTGTTCGCCTATTGCGGCGCCACCGCTGTTGATCCTGGCGACTGCCGCAGTGATGAAGAGCTGGGCCGCCTGAACATCACCTGGGTGGACGGCTACAAGCGCGACGCCAACGGCGATCCGCTGATGTACGACGCGACCGGCACCCAGAACGATGCAGGCACGCTGCTCATGTACGACAAGCTGTACTCCTACGGCGCCCGCTCCTTCTCCATCTGGGATGAAGATGGCGAGCTGGTATGGGACTCAGCCGATCAGTTCGAGCAGTATCTGGCCGGTGAAGAGTGCCGCGCCGCCAACGACCGCTCCATTCCCTGCAAGGATTTCTTCAACACCGGTCATGACGAAGGCGACTCCATCGACAGCCGCAGCGACGCCAAGGGCCCCGAGCCGGAAGGTGTTGTACTGGGCACCCTGGGCGAGAAGACCTTTGCCTTCATCGGTCTGGAGCGCATGGGCGGCATCATGGTCTATGACATAACCGACCCCGCAGCGCCGATCTTCGTGGACTACTACAACACCCGCGAAAACTTCCTGCTGGAGCCAGAAACCAACCTGGCCGCCGCCGGCGACCTGGGCCCAGAAGGCCTGGTATTCGTCTCCGCCGAAGACTCACCCAACGGCGAAGCGCTACTGATCGTAGGTCACGAAGTCAGCGGCACCACCACCGTGTACCAGATCGACCAGACTGTGGATTGAAGTAAGTCAAAAAAGGAAACCCGTCACCCGACGGGTTTCCATTTTTACACCACACCCAACCACACCCCCCTCGTCATTCCCGCGCACACCTCTCTCGTCATTCCCTCACACCCCCGTCATTCCCGCGCACACCTCTCTCGTCATTCTCGCCCCACCCTCGTCATTCCCGCGCACACCTCTCTCGTCATTCTCGCGAAGGCGGGAATCCATTTTGACCTTAACGCAGCCAGCACCTAACCCCGTCACATCAGGCACAAACCCGCTTTCTATAAACCCGAAAATGGATCCCCGCGTTCGCGAGGATGACGTTTGTGGGGGGAGTTGGCGTGAGTTCACGGGGATGATGTTTGTGGGGAGGTTGGCGTGAGTTTGCGGGGATGACGGAGGCTGGATCTCGTCATTCCCGCGCACGCAGGAATCCGTTTTGACCTTCCACTTTCCCGGGCTCAGCCCTTCCCGGCCAGATACTCGACACCCTCACGCCGGCTATCCTGCACCGACTCCAGGAACTCATCTCCCCAGCGCTTGATATCGTTGTGCTGCACAATCGCAAACATCGAGCGAATCCGGGACTCCCGGTCTGCGCGTCCGAGGGTCAGGCCTACATACAGGGTATCGCGTAGGTCATGGGGATCGTGGGGGTTGGTCAGGAGGGCGCCGTGGAGTTCGGCGGCGGCGCCGGCAAACTCCGAGAGCACCAGCACCCCGCTGCCCTCGCATAGCCCCTGGGTAGCCACATACTCCTTGGCGACCAGATTGAGGCCATCGCGCAGCGGCGTGATCCACATCACATCGGCCATCAGGTAATAGGCGATCAGATCGCGGAACGGGAAGGCGCGGTAGAAAAAATGCACCGGCGTCCAACCCACCTGGGAGAACCGGCCATTGATACGTCCTACCGCTTGCTCGATCTGCTGCAAAAGCGTGTCATAGATGGTCATCTCCGCCGCTGCGGGCACGCAGATGGTCAACAGCGACACCTTGCCGACAAGCTCCGGATGGGCCTCCAGCAGCGCCTCAAAGGCCAACATCTTGGCCAGAATTCCCTTGGTATAGTCCAGGCGCTCAACCGAGAGCACCACACGCAGCCCCTTGAGCTGTTCGCGCAGTTTTTCCATCTCGGCCTGGCAATCCGGTTGGTCGATCACTTCCTTGACGCGTCCGATATCCAGCCCGACCGGGTGCGCGCCCAGGCCGATATGTCGGCCGTGTACCGATACGCTGCGGGTCATGCGGTCCAGCCCCACCGCGCAGCCATAGGTCAGAAAACGCGGTGCGCAATCCTGACTGCTCAGCACCTCGACCGGCGCCACCCCGCGTATCACGTCCACAAAATTCTCGGACTGGCGTGGAATATGAAACCCGATGTAGTCGCACTGCAGCAGGCTGCCAATAATCTCCCGCCGCCAGGGCAAGACGTTGAAAACGTCCGCCGACGGGAAGTAGGTATGGTGGAAGAAGGCAATGGTCAGATCCGGCCGCAGCGGGCGCAAATAAGCTGGCACCATCCACAGGTTATAGTCATGCAACCAGACCACAGCACCCTCGGCGGCTTCGGCTGCCGTGCGCTCGGCAAACAACTGGTTGACCTTGAGAAATACCGCCCAGTCCTCTTCCCGGAAAATAGCCCGTTCCCAGAAAGTGTGCAGCGTCGGCCAGAAAGCTTCCTTGGAGAAGCGCTTGTAGAACACATCCACATCGTTCTTGCTCAGCGCCACACGCGCGGCAACCAGATTAGCGTAACGCTCCTTGTCGACCGTGGTGTGCACCTCGAACGCGCGATCCTTGCGCGGATCATGTACTGACCACGCGACCCACGAGCCCTGCTGGCCCTGGGCGAAAAAACTGAGCAGTGTAGGCAATATGCCGTTGGGCGAAGACGGCGGTCGACGGATAAGCTGGCCATCCTTGACCACCTCCTCGTAGGGCAGCCGGTGGTAGACCATCACCAGGTCTGCCTTGCCCTTGATACCTAGCCCTGGCAATTCGGAATCGATACCCACCGGCCCCAGAAAGCCGAAATGCCCCAAGGCCTCGAGGATGCCACCACAGCCGCTGAGCTTGGCATGCAATACCTTGGCGCGATCACCGGTGGCTTCCAGCAGACCCGCTTCCGACTCTCCAACGCACACGCCCTTGAAGCCCTGCTCGTACATGGACAGGTCATTGAGCGTATCGCCAGCCACCAGCACATCATCAAACTCGGCCTCCAGATGGGCAATCAGACGCTTGAGCGTGCTGCCCTTGTTGACCCCGCGGGGCAACAGATCCAGATACATATCGGCGGAAAACAGCACATCGCAGCCCAGCTTTTCGGCCACCTGATGAATCTCGTCGGTCACTGCGCCGGGCTCGCAGAAGTAGGAGCAGCGGCGTTGCTGCGGTACGTTCTGGCGCTCCAGACCCGGAAAGCCGGCCATCGACTGCAACACCACCTGCTCGCCGGGCCAGGTCGCCTCGATCTCGCTTTGCAGCGGATACACAGCCTGCAGAGTTTCCCCGTCCACCACAGTGGCACCCACATCACAAATGATGTAATCCGGACGCGGTATGGCCGGATCAGACAGCAGCGGTACCACCACCTCCAGACCGCGCCCGGTAACAAACACCAGCTTGATGCCGGGGTGAGCATCAATCAGCTGATACAGTCGCTGGCGGTTATCCGGGTCGCCGCCGAGGAAGGTTCCATCAAGATCAGTGGCCAGAATCATTGGCGGTACTCCTAATATTTGAAGGGCTAGTTTCTGAAGAGGCAGTATCTGTAGACGCAGCTTCTGAAGAGGTCGTGTTTGAATGCGTCGAATCCGTTTCGGCGTCCTCGAGCATCATGCCCAGCACCTCGCTGGAGGTGCGCACCATGGGAATGTAGTGTGCCGGTGCGTCAACGATTCGATCGGCCCCGCGCCGCGCCTGAAGCAACGCATAGAGCCCACAGAAACCGAACATCACCGCGAAGAACAATGGCAGTGCCAGAGGCGCCGTCATGCCCATCAGCCAGCCGGCCAGTGCCGGGCCGATCGCCGCCCCCAGCCCGTGCAGCATCAGCAGGGACGCGTTGCCAGAGAGAATATCTTCGTGGTGAAGATGGTCGATCAGATGAGCCACCGCAGCGGGGTAAACGGCAAAGGAGCCTCCGCCGAACACTGCTGCGGCCAGCAATAGCCACTGCCCGAATGGCCCCAGCAGAGCCATCAACAAACCACCGGCAACCGCAATGGCAGAAATAATCGCCAGGGCCATGCGCCGGTCGGTGCGGTCAGACAGCATACCCAGCGGCCACTGCAATGCGGCGCCCGCAAGAATCACCAGAGAAACGAATGTCGCGATCTGCGGCGTGTCCATACCCATGCGCCCGGCATACACCGCGCCCAGCCCCCAGAACCCGCCCATGGCCAGTCCCGACAAAAGCGCTGCGCTACAGGCCACCGGCGCCGCTTCCCAGAGCCGGCGCAATGACAATCCCTTGGTATTGCCAATGGCCGGCTGGGACAGGCGCGTGGCCACCACCGGCATCAGCGCTGCAGTGATCAGCATTGTCGCCAGGGCAAACAGAGTGAAGGTCATGGGGCTGTCGAGGCGCAAGAGCTGCTGGGCCAGGGCCAGCGATCCCAGGTTTACCGCCATGTAGATGGCAAACACCTGGCCGCGACGCTCCGGTGGTGCCTGGGTATTGAGCCAGCTCTCAATCACCGTATAGATACCCACCAGCGCGACACCGGTTATCATCCGCAGAATCAGCCAGGTAATCGGATCGACAAGCAGGGCATGCACCAGCACGGAAACAGCTTCGGCAGCGGCCAGAAAGGCGAATGCGCGCACATGGCCCATACGCCGGATCAGTCTGGGGCACAGCCAGGTGCCAAGAATAAAGCCGGCAAAATAGGCTGAGCCGAGCAGACCCAGGGTCTGGTCAGTGAAGCCTTCACCGCTTCCGCGCAGGGCTAGAAGGGTGTTGAGCAGTCCGGTACCCAGCAGCAGCAGCGCGATACCGGAAAGCAGGGCTGCGATAGGCAGCAGAATCTTGATCATGAATCTGAATCCCTGTATTGCAAAATGGATCCAGGCAGGGAGTGCAAAAATGCCAATAATGGCGAAGTGCTTGAAAATTATGTCTTTGTGCTAAAAACCATACCCCAGCCAGGGGGTGGTTACCAGCACTTGGAGAGATTCATCGCTCGTTGGCGCCCGTCACGGCGTGCAAATAACCAATCGATATTGCGAAAAGAAAACCGTATTTTCACCCGAATATCTGATGACTTTTTCAATGTCTTCGGCTAGATTGCGAATCTTCCCGGCCACCCTCAACAGGACCCAATGACTCTCCTGATAGCCTTCGCTGTCCTCTCCATTCTGGTTTCGTTTATCTGTTCGATTCTGGAAGCCGCACTACTCTCTCTGACCCCAAGCTACATAGCCCATCAGAAGCAGACAAAGCCCAAGCTCTATGAGCGGCTCAAGCATCTCAAAGACAACGTAGACCAGCCCCTTGCTGCGATCCTGACGCTCAATACCGTTGCCCATACTGTGGGTGCAACCGGTGTAGGTGCACAGGTGACCGTGGTCTTCGGCGACGGCTACCTGGGTATCGCCTCGGCGGTCATGACGCTGCTGATTCTGGTGCTCTCGGAAATCGTGCCCAAGACCATCGGTGCGCGCTACTGGCGCGCCATAGCGCCCTTTCTGCCACCCTTGCTGCGCCTGATGATCCTGATTCTCAAGCCCTTCATCATGCTCTCGGATGTGGTGATGAGAATGTTTGGCGGCAAACCGCCGGAGCATGACATTCGTCAGGAGATCAAAGCCCTGGCCATGCTTGGCCGTGAACTGGAAAAGCTGGACGATGATGAACAGCGCGTGATCAGCAATATCCTCGACCTGCATGATGTGAAGGTCCGGGATATCATGACGCCGCGGATCGTATGCGACTCGGCACTGCCCGATGAGAGCATTGCCGACCTGAAACTGCGCATCAAGGAAAGTCAGTTTTCGCGATATCCCGTAGTCGACACGGACGAATCCCCGCTAGGCGTGGTGTTCCGTTATGACGCCCTGATGGCCGAAGATGACACCCAGCCCGTTTCCAGCATCATGAAGCCGATCAAGGTCACGCTGGAAAGCATGAACGCCGAAAACCTGATGACCCAGCTCATGCAGGAACGTCAACACATGAGCCTGATCTACGATGAATTTGGCGGCTGGCAGGGTCTGGTCACCCTGGAAGACATCGTTGAAGCCATTATCGGCAAACCGATCATGGACGAGACCGACGACATTCCCAACATGCGCCGCTTTGCCAGACGTCGCTGGGAGCATCGGTTGAAAGACAGCAAAACCAGCTGATCAACTTCAAAGCCAGGCCCAGTGCCTGGCTTTTTTATTAGCTCCGTAGCCGTAAAGCGAACAATCCTGAACTTCATCCGGCCGCCCTTAGCAGCTACACTTATTCACAGACGCACCACTAAACGACTTTTTTCAAACCCACCGGACACTCCATGCCGACCCCCAGAACATATGCCAGAAAACTCTTTGCCCCTCTGCTTGACCGGCTTGAAGGGGGTGACCAGCCTTATCGTTATACCCCCAAGGCCCGTTTGATTCTCTGGGTTACCGGTTTGTTGTTCCTGGCCCTGGCGACTGGCCTGGCCGTATTGCTACCGGAAGGAACTGATCCCGCTGTACTGCTGCCCATAGGTATATTCGGCCTCGTTGGCCTGTTTGCCATCATTGTCGCCTGGCTCGGCACCGAACGTGCCGTAGCCCGGGTCTGGGGCTCCCGCTGACAGCCGCAGCAGCACGCAGCCAAAGCAACAGGAGACTGATATGACCGACAAGACACTCCTCATCGTCGCCCATGCGCCCTCGGATAACACCAGGCGCCTGGTTGAATCTGTCATTACCGGCGCACGCCAGGCGTCCGGCGACACCGTCGAGGTAATCTACAAGCCACCGCTGGAAGCCAAGCCAGGTGACGTTCTGGCGGCCGACGCCATTATTCTCGGCACGCCGGAAAACCTCGCGTACATGAGCGGAGCATTGAAGGATTTCTTTGATCGATGCTACTACCCCGTGCTCGAGGAAAAGCAGGGCATGCCCTGTGCCGCATTCATTCGCGCCGGCCAGGACGGTACCGGCACCCGCCGCGCCATACAATCGATTGTCACCGGCCTGCGCTGGTCATGGGTGCAGGACCCACTGGTTCTCAAGGGCCAATGGGATGACGGCTTTCTTGATCAGACCGAGGAGCTGGGCAAGTTCATGGCCGCCGCACTGGACGCCGGCATCATCTGATCAGATCCAGATCCAGCCCGTGGCGCCAGCAGCAACCGCCAGCACCAGAATGCTGCTGGCCCAGCGCGCCAGGGACCAGCCCCCGACAAAGAGAACGATGGCCGCCTTGACCAGGGTATTGGTCAGTGACGCCAGCAAAATACCCCGCGCTGCAACGGTGTCAGACAGCCCGTCGTTGGCCTGGTTGGCCAGCGCCACGGTAATAGCGTCCACATCGGCAATACCCGACAGCACCGCAAGAGCGTAAATACCCCTGTCGCCGAACCATTCCTGCGCCGCATTCGACATTACAAATACCACTGCCAGGGCAGCGGTAATCAACAGGGCCGATTTCAGTTCAAGGGGATTGCTCATCGCCGGTTGGTGTTCCACTTCCCCCCCCTTGAAGCGCCACAGCACTACAGCCATGGCCACCAGGGGAATAATCCCCAGCAGGATCATGCCGGGCAGCAGAGGCATCAACAGATCACGGTTGACAATGGCCACCTCGGCCAGCACCCGGGGCGCCATGGTGCCGCAAGCCAAGGCAATGCCAGCGCCGAGCAGCGCCTGGCGGCGGGTATCCGTGGCTGACATTCGCGAAAAACTCAGCGTTAACGCCGTGCTTGAGGTCAGACCACCGAGAAAGGCAGTCAGGGTCAGCCCCACCTGATCACCCAAAATCCGCACTGCAAAATAACCCACAAAACCGATGCCCGCGACCAGCAGTACCAACCAGCCAATCACCCGCGGGTTGAGGCTGTCCCAGGGTCCCATCGCCTCATTCGGCAGCAGCGGCAGCACCACAAGCATGATCACCAGCAACTGCAGGGAGGCTGTCAGCTCGTGTCTGGACAGACTCTGCAGCGCGCCGTGGATCTCCCGCTTGAAACCCAGCAATACCGCCACACCCACCGCGGCGATGACCGCTTCCAGTTGCATGTCCAGCACGGCCATTGCGCCCAGCGCGCAGGTGAGCAGCGCTGCTACCTCAGTGGTGGCGCCGATGTCGCCGGTTGTTCGCACCGTTTGCAGGTAGCCAACCACCAGCATCGCAGCTACGCCTAGCAATACCGCGGCCAACACCCACACCGAGGTCGCACCGGTCAGCCTGGCGGCAACGCCTCCCAGCAAACCCAGCAGGGCAAAGGTGCGAATCCCCATGGCGGCCATGGCGTCGTCGTTGTCATTATCCGCATCGCGCCGGCTCCCGGCTCCGCCATGCTCGTTCTGCGTTTGCCAGCCACGCTCAAAACCAATGATCAGACCGACCGCCAGAGCGACCAGCAGACCGGGGATCTCACCTGCGTATTCCATCATCTATGTGTTTTCCTTCCCTATACATTGTGCTGAGCATAATCTGCTGAACATAATCTGCTGAACATAGCAGAGACGCCCTCTCCGTGCTTCTGCATCACAGGCTGGCCGATTATACTGGCCGGATGGATAAGCTCATGGCACGTCTCGAAGAATGTTACCGGCTGGCGGAGGAGCGTTTCGAGCGCAAGTTCGAACGCCCGCGGGTAGACCTGGACCTGCGCGGTCAAAAGGCCGGGGTAGCCTATCTGGGACGGAATCTGCTGCGCTTCAACGCGCAGATGTACCGGGATCACAGCGAGGATTTTCTGCTGCAGACGGTGCCCCATGAGGTAGCCCATCTGATCGCCCATGAGGTATTCGGGGCCCGCATCCGCCCCCACGGCCGGGAATGGCAGGCGGTGATGACCGACCTGTTCAAGCTACCGGCCACCCGCTGCCACGATTACCCGGTGCAGCGCCGGCGCGGGACCCGATATCTATACCGCTGCGGCTGCCCCGCCCACGTGCCTTTTACGCCCCAGCGTCACGCGCTGGTCAAACGTGGACGGCGTTACCAATGCCGGCTGTGTGGTGACATGCTGCACTTCACCGGTCGCCAGGGCGCAGCCTGAACAGCACACCTCGATTACTCTGCGGACTGCTCAGGTTCAGCTTGCGACTGCGGATTTGTCTGCAGGGCCTGCAACCCCTCGAGCAACCGCTGGTTCAGATCCATGGCCTTTTCCAGGCGCGGCTGATCAAAGCGTTCATCGATGGCAAAACCGCCGTCTAGCAAGCCACGCAGTAATTCGTTGCCGGATTCGGAAAGCTCACTGGCCGTGCGCAAGGCATCGACCAGCCCCTGGGCGTATTCACGCAGATCATTATTCGCCGCACTGGCCGGCGCTCCCTGACCCGATACCCGGCCATAGGCTTCACTCACCTGGCGGACGCTGGTCTGGGTCAGATTGAGTGACATGGAAGCCAACTGGCTGCCATCCAAATCCAGCGCCAGGGCCCGGTCAAAGGCACCCTGGCGATCCCCGGCATAGAAAGCGCCAGCCAGATCCTGCACCTGGCCCAGCAGATCCTGCAGCGACTCGCGCTCGGCATCATTCAGGTCGCCCTGCACCTCCACTTGCCAGGCGCCGACCTGCAGTTGGCTGCTCTGGCTACTCAACGCAACCCGGCTACCCTGCGGTCCGCTACTCGCGGTCACCTGGCTATCAGAACGGCTGGCTGATGCCTGGGCGATGCTGATGCGCAGGCGGTCGCCCTCACGCGTGGTAACTTCCAGGTCAAATGTCTGGGCCTGTGCAGAGAAACGGCTGGCACTGGCAGAGAGTGATACACCCTCACCGCGGCCGTTCTGCTCGGCACTTGGCAGCAGCCGCTCGGCAATCTCGGCCATGCCGGTCTGGATGCGCTGCCAGGTGTCGTCGATGTCCGCAGCCACCTTGCCCTTGAGCACACCCATGCCATCCAGAATCTTGCGCGCCTCCTCGAAGCCCTTCTCCACGCCCTTGGCAGCCTGGTCATACATGGTCTGCAGCTTACTGGTGTCTTCGCCGGCGGCCTTGGCGCTTTCCAGCCGCCCGCCGATAAAGCCGAGCACACGCTCCGCTACCTTCCCGGGGGAGAAATTATCGGCGCTGCCGGCAAGACTGCCTGGCTTGAGGCCCATCTGCTCGGCAAGCCGGTTGGCCAGGGTCTTCTGCCCGTCAATCTGACGTGCGGCATTGGCTTGGGATGGCGCGGTCTGCCGCACGCCACCTGGGGTAATCGAATTGGATTGGCTCATTGGGTACACCTCCAGTTGACCACTGTATCGGCCAGATGCCCTTTTACTGTATGACCGTCCGTCGTTTTACCCCAGGGCTCCGGCAGCCCGCAGACCTTCGATCTCCTCCACCGTAAGACCCAGCCCGCGCAACACACGCATGCTGTCCTCACCCAGCTGTTTGCCGATATGTCGCGGGGCATCCAGGCCACTACCAAACACGATAGGGCAGGCAATCTGTCGCTGGGTCCGCTCACCGCCGGGCAAAGGCACAGATTGCACCAGCCCGCGAGCCTGCAGCTGCGGATGCTCGGCGGCCTCACTCAGGCTCAGCACCGGCTCCACGCAGGCATCAATCTCGGCAAAACGCGCCTGCCAATGGGCAAAATCTTCCCTGGCAAAGGCATCCTGCAGCGTCTGCTTGACCAGTTCGCGGTCCTGCGGCAACGGCGAAAGCCCCTTCGCCACCAGCTCGGGGCAGCCCAATAACTCGCACAACTGCAGCATGAACTGGGGCTCCAGGCTGCCCACCGCCATCCAGCGACCGTCGCGGGTCTGGTAGTAATCATAGAAACTGCCACCATTGAGCATAGTTGATTCCAGCCCCGGCTCCTGATCGGCGGCCAGGCAGGCGGCACCGGCCATCGCATTCAGGCTGAACACACAATCGGTCATGCTGATATCCACATGCTGCCCTTCCCCGGTCTGCTGCCGGTGAATCACCGCCGCCAGCAAACCGGTCACCGCATGCATCGAGCCGCCGGCCACATCCGCCACCTGCATTCCCAGAGGCACCGGCCCGCTATCGCGCCGGCCGGTGTAACTGGCCAGGCCGGAGAGCGCCAGGTAATTAATGTCGTGGCCGGCGCGATTGCGGTAGGGCCCGGTCTGGCCGTAGCCGGTCACCGACACGTAGATCAGCCGCGGGTTGATCTCCTTCAGCGCCGCATAACCCACACCCAGCTTGTCCATGACACCGGGGCGAAACTGCTCGATTACCACGTCGTATTCCATCACCAGCCGGCGCACCACATCCACGGCCTCCGGCGCCTTGAGATTGAGGCCGATGGAGTCCTTGTTGCGGTTCAGATAGGCGTGACTGGCAGAGGTGCCGTCTACGTGGGGCGGCAGAGCGCGGGTCAGATCCACCCGGTCGGGGGATTCTACCCGCAGCACCTGGGCGCCCATGTCCGCCAATAACAGGGAGGCAAAGGGGCCTGGCAACAAGGTGGAAAAATCGAGAATCTTCAGGGATGCGAGGGGGCCTGACATGGCAGCTCCTGTTTATTGTTTTGGCGACAATTTGTCGCTTGTAGCTTACCCCGTCCTGCTTGTAGCTTGTAGACAGTGTTTTTTCGGAGTGCCGCCCCATGACCCAGCGTATCGATGTGCACAGCCTCTCCCAGCGGCTGGAAGAACCCGACGTGCGTATTTTTGACGTGCGTTTTTCCCTCGATCAACCGGCCCAGGGCCGTAGCGAGTTTGCCGCGGCGCATATCCCCGGCGCCCGCTACCTGCATCTGGACGAAGACCTCTCCGCACCTGTTATACCCGGTGAAACCGGTCGGCATCCGCTGCCTGAGCCCGAGCAAATGCAAGCCCTGCTGCGCCGCGCCGGAGTCAATCAGCACACCCAGGTGATCGTCTATGACGACGGCCCCGGGCTCTTCGCCTCTCGGCTTTGGTGGATGCTGCGCTGGCTGGATCACGGGCGAGTAGGAATCCTCGACGGTGGCTTCAAAGCCTGGCAAGAGGCAGGCCTGCCGGTCACCCAGGAAACACCGCGCCCCGTGGCGGAGGGCAATTTTGTCGCCCGTGCGGATAACGGAAAACTGATAGATGCCGACGAAATCCACCGCCGCCTGGACGACCCATCGCTGCAACTGCTGGATGCCCGCGGGCCTGCGCGCTTTACCGGCGAGGCCGAGCCGATCGACCCGGTGGCCGGCCATATTCCCGGCGCCGCCAATCTGCCCTGCGCCGCCAATGTGAATGACAATGGAAACTGGCTGGACAACGAGCAGCTGGGTAAACGCTTCGAACCCTGGACAAAGGGAGATGCTGAACTGGTCGCCTATTGCGGCTCCGGCGTCACCGCCTGCCATACCATTCTGGCCGCAGTCGAGGCAGGGCTACCTGAGCCAAGGCTCTATGCCGGCTCCTGGAGCCACTGGATAACTGATCCGGGCAGACCCGTCGCCACGGGTGAGTAACCCGCGCCGGCCTTAGTCGAATGCCGGGCCGTCAGACGCCCGGCGCAGGGCCTGGATGTAGGGCCGCAGTGAATACCCCAGCTGCGGCTCCAGGTCGTCTGCCCAGTCGTCCATCAGCGACTTTTCCAGGGCTAGCTCCCCGGATTCGGGCACCAGCAACAGGATATTCCCCTCCTCCACCGGCACCTGCAGATAGTGGTCGCCGAACAGCTGTTGCAGCATGCGGCCGGCATAAGGCTGGCCGGTATTACCCAACTGCCACTGATTGATGACCAGCAAACCGCCTGGTCTGAGGGCCTTGTGACAGCGAGAAAAGAACTCGGCCTGCAATTGCAGACGGGAAATGCCGCCTTCCATATACAGGTCGACAAACAGCAGATCGCAACTGGCCGGCGACTCGCTGATGTACTGCTCCGCACAACCAATCTTGATCCTCAGGCGCGGATCCTGACTCAGCCCCAGCCAGCGGTAGCCGGCATCGACCACGGCAGGCCGCAACTCAACCGCCGTGACCTGCTCGGGTTCAAAATGTCTGAGCACGCAATTGTTCAGGCTACCACCGCCCAGCCCCAGTAGCGTGACGCGCTGCGGCCGGGTCTTCCAGAACAGCGCCAGCAACATTGCCCGGGTGTAATCGTATTCCAGCCACGCCGGATCGGCCGTAAAGGTGCAACTCTGCTCGGTCTGCTCACCAAAATACAGAAAGCGGTAAGCGCCCGCCTCGGTCAGCCGCAGGGAGCCGAAATCGTCACGGATCTCGGCCAGAAGCTGTTCTGGCTGGTTGTCGTCGAGAGCATCAAGGCGGGACATGGTGCGCCCTCCCCGGGCAGCGGCAAACCAGGCGCCGAGCCGCCGATAAAGCCGCTCGATCAAAGGTATAGGGTGTCTGAATGGCATGTCTCAGGTTACCATCGTGGCTCAAGACTTACACCCGATACCCCACAGCAGAGACCCCATGACCGCAAACTGGACCCCCGACAGCTGGCGCAGCAAACCCATCATTCAGCAACCGGTATATCCCGACGCCAACGCACTCGCCCAGGTCGAACAGACGCTGGCAGGCTATCCACCGCTGGTGTTTGCCGGAGAAGCGCGAGAGCTGCGCAAACAGTTTGCCGAAGTCACCCAGGGCCGCGCCTTTCTGCTGCAGGGCGGCGATTGCGCCGAAAGCTTTGCCGAATTCTCTGCACCCAAGATCCGCGACACTTTCAAGGTATTGCTGCAAATGGCCGTGGTCATGACCTTTGCCGCCAGTTGTCCGGTGGTAAAGGTAGGCCGCATGGCCGGGCAGTTTGCCAAGCCGCGCTCGGCCAATGATGAAGTCCAGGGCGACATCACCCTGCCCGCCTACCGCGGCGACATCATCAACAGCATCGGCTTTGAAGCTGCCGGCCGCGCGCCCGATCCCCAGCGCCTGCTGATGGCCTACCACCAGTCCACCGCCACCCTGAACCTGCTGCGCGCCTTCGCCCAGGGCGGCTTCGCCAGTCTGGACAAGGTGCACCAGTGGAACCTGGACTTCATCGCCAGCTCCGCCAACAGCGCCCGCTTTGAACACATGGCAGAGCGCATCGACGAAAGCCTCGGTTTCATGCGCGCCTGCGGCGTAAACCTGGACAGCAGCGCACAACTGCGCGAAACATCCTTCTTCACCGCCCACGAAGCCCTGCTGCTGAACTACGAACAGGCCTTCACCCGCCGCGACAGCCTCACCGGCGACTGGTACGACTGCTCCGCCCACATGCTCTGGATCGGCGACCGCACCCGCCAGCCCGACGGCGCTCACGTGGAATTCATGCGCGGCATCAACAACCCGATCGGCGTCAAGACCGGCCCCAGCACCGACCCGGACGAGCTACTGCGCCTGATCGACGTATTGAATCCCGAGAATGACCCCGGCCGCCTGAATCTCATCGTACGCATGGGAGCCGACAAGGTAGAAGCCCACATGCCCGCCCTGGTGCGCGCTATCGAGCGGGAAGGCAAGCAGGTGCTATGGAGCTCCGACCCCATGCACGGCAACACCATAAAAGCCTCCAGTGGCTACAAGACCCGCGATTTCGCCGCGATCCTCACGGAAGTCGAACAGTTCTTCGCCGTCCACAAGGCCGAAGGCACCTGGGCCGGTGGTATTCACATTGAAATGACCGGCCAGAACGTCACCGAATGCATAGGCGGCGCCACCCCGGTCACCGAAGCCGGCCTCTCCGACCGCTACCACACCCACTGCGACCCCAGACTCAACGCCGACCAGTCCCTGGAACTGGCGTTCATGATCGCCGAAACCCTGAAAAAAGCCCGGCGATAGAGAACAGAGGGCCTCGCGCACAAGTCATCCTCGCCGACTGAGACCAATCCCCCCGCAAACGTCATCCTCGCGAACGCGGGGATCCATTTTCAGGGTTTAAAAAAGCGGGTTTGTGCAATATGTAGCGGGGTTCGATGCTGCCCCAACATCAAAATGGATTCCCGCGTGCGCGAGAATGACAGCCAAACCCACACCAATCTCCCCGCAAACGTCATCCTCGCGAACGCGGGGATCCATTTTAGGGGTGTAAAAAAAGCGGGTTTGAGCATTACAACCCCCGACAGCAGCGACGTCCCCGCCGCGAAGCGCTCAGCCATCCCCGCCCCCTGACCGACCTCGAAGCCTGAATCACCTGTTTGGGTGCTTTACTCCAAAATCCATAGTCGTATCCTTTCCGAGCCATTTCAGCAGTATGGCTCTCAGACAAAACCAACAAAAGGATATCCAATGACTACGCTATTGCGCATGACGCGCCAGAGCCTCACCGTCCTGTTCGTCTCACTGCTCTGCCTCAGCAACGCCCAGGCCTTCAACCCCGCACCGGTTGCACCAGTAGACACCCTGATCGTCGGCGACTCGGTATTCGCCCTGTCAGGCGACATTCACCGCTACCTGGAAGATGACCTCGACAAAACCATCAACACCAGCGCCCGCTCCGGATGCCAGATGATCGGCGGCAACTTCATCTGCCGCAGCCGCTACGCCATCCCGGCCCAATACGCCAATGCCAACAAGAGCGGCATCAAGACAGTGATCTTCAACGGCGGCGGCAACGACATCCAGCTCAACAGCTGCGCCCCCTCCCTAACCCGCTGCATGCCCCTGCTCAACGACCTGGAAGACCGCATCGCCCAACTCGCCCAGCAAATGCGCGCCGACGGCATTGAGAACATCATCTTCCTGGGCTACTACAACGGCACCGGCAACGCCGCGGAACTGCGCGAAATCAACAACTACAGCATGAACCGCAAAGCCGCCACCTACGCCGGCCTGGGCATCACCTTCATCGACGTCCGCCAGGCCTTCAACGGCAACGAAGCCCGCTACCTGCTAAACGACGGCATCCACCCCACCGCCGAAGGCTCGCGAGTACTGGCTGATCTGATCAAGCAGGCGTTGTAAGGAGGGTATCTGCAACAAGGTCAAAATGGATTCCCGCGTTCGCGAGAATGACGAGGGG
Source organism: Halopseudomonas salina (assembly GCF_014637955.1). NCBI lineage: Bacteria > Pseudomonadati > Pseudomonadota > Gammaproteobacteria > Pseudomonadales > Pseudomonadaceae > Halopseudomonas > Halopseudomonas salina. The sequence goes on from NZ_BMFF01000003.1 coordinate 50,065, forward strand.
GCGTGCGCGGGAATGACGTCATCCTCGCCGACTGATACCAATCTCCCCGAAACCATCATCCTCGCAAACCAACACCGACTCCTCTAAAAACGTCATCCTCGCGAACCAACACCAATCTCCCCCCGCAAACGTCATCCTCGCCGACTGAGACCAATCCCCCCGCAAACGTCATCCTCGCCGACTGAGACCAATCCCCCCG
>NZ_BMFF01000003.1:50476-55459 GCF_014637955.1 Halopseudomonas salina
GAACGCGGGGATCCATTTTCAGGGTGTAAAAAAGCGGGTTTGTGCAATATGTGGCGGGGTCCGATGCTGCTCCCCCCAACATCAAAATGGATTCCCGCGTGCGCGAGAATGACGAGGGGGCGTGCGCGCGGATCCATTTTCAGGGTGTAAAAAAGCGGGTTTAAGCATTATGAAAGCGGGCAAACACACTACCCCAAAATCTCACCCCAAAGATCACGCCAATCAGGATTACCGCTTTCCACCAACTCGAACTTCCACTCCCGCCGCCACTTCTTCAGCGCCTTCTCCCGACGAATCGCCGCCTCCATAGAGCCATGCTGCTCGTACCAAACCAGCTCCTTGACGCCATGGCGCTCGGTGAAGCCGCCCAGCACACCATCCCGATGCTGCCAGGCCCGCTGCACCAGGTCCGATGTCACACCAACATACAAAGTCCCGCGACGACTCGAAGCCATCAAATAAACCGCCGGCTGTTTCATCCTCAACCTCCCTGTCCAGATCAGCCCCCACCCTACCCCGACCACCCCGACCAATCACGGAATCACCTCACAAAACGAACGGAAACCGGTACAGTCCGGGCATAGCCCGTCACATCTGTACCCTTGAGCAGGCCCTACCCCAGCCCGCATAATGCCGCCCTCGCTTCAACCGCACAGGGCGCTTCCATGTTTCGCTGGTTTGAGAAAAGACTCGACCCCTTCCCCCCGGAAGAACCCCAGGAACCACCGCGCACACTGCTCGCGTTCTGCCTGTATTTCACCCGTGGCACCTGGCGCTACCTGGGTACCGCCGCGCTGCTGATGGCCGCCATCGCCGCCACCGAAGTCTGGCTGTTCAGCTTTCTGGGTAATATCGTCGACTGGCTCTCGGTCCAGGACCGCGCCACGCTACTGCAGGATCAGGGCTGGAAACTCGCGGGCATGGCTGCACTGGTCCTAGTCCTTCTGCCCCTGATGATCCTCGCCAACTCCCTGGTCAGCCATCAGACGCTGATGGGCAACTACCCCATGCGCATCCGCTGGCTGGTGCACCGTTACCTGCTCAAGCAGTCCATGGCCTTCTACCAGGACGAGTTCGCCGGCCGCATCGCCACCAAACTGATGCAGACCGCCCTCGCCGTGCGCGAATGCGTGATCAAGCTGATCGACGTGCTCAACTACGTGGTCGTGTATTTTCTCGGCACGCTGGTAGTCGTGGGTATCGCTGATTGGCGCCTGACCCTGCCGATGCTCGCCTGGCTGCTCGGCTATATCCTGCTGATGCGCTATTTCATTCCGCTGATGGGCAAGGTGGCAGAGGAGCAAGCAGACGCGCGCTCGATCATGACCGGCCGTATCGTCGACAGTTACACCAACATCCAGACGGTCAAACTCTTCTCCCACTCCCGCCGCGAAGCCACCTACGCCCGCGAAGGCATGGGCGACTTCATGCACACCGTCTACCGGCAGATGCGCCTGGTCACCTGGGTCAACAGCCTGCTGTACATGCTCAACGGCCTGTTGCTGGTCAGCGTCACCGCCCTGGCCATCTGGCTGTGGATCAACGAAGCCGCCACCATAGGCGCGGTCGCGGTGGCTACCGGCCTGGTGCTACGGCTGTGGGGCATGTCCCAGTGGATCATGTGGGAGCTGTCCGCGCTGTTCGAGAACATCGGCACCGTGCAGGACGGCATCAACTCCATCTCCCGTCCGCAACTGGTCAACGACCGCCCCGACGCCCAACCGTTGCTGGTCGACAAGGGCGAGATCCGCTTTGACCATGTGCGTTTCAACTACGGCAAGGAACAGGGCGTATTCGAAGACTTGCACCTGACCATTCGCGCCGGCGAGAAGATCGGTTTGGTAGGACGTTCCGGTGCGGGCAAGTCGACCCTGGTCAATCTGCTGCTGCGCTTCTACGACGTAGAAGGCGGCCAGATTCTCGTCGACGGCCAGAACATCTCCGAGGTCACCCAGGACTCACTGCGCCAGCACGTCGGCATGGTCACCCAGGACACCTCCCTGCTGCATCGCTCGGTCCGTGACAACATCCTCTACGGCCGCCCGGATGCGGATGAGGACATGCTGATCAAAGCCGCCAAACAGGCCAAAGCCGACCACTTTATCCGCGACCTGGAAGACGCCAAGGGCCGCAGCGGCTTCGATGCCCACGTTGGCGAGCGCGGCGTCAAACTCTCCGGCGGCCAGCGTCAACGCATCGCCATCGCCCGCGTCATGCTCAAGGACGCCCCCATCCTGATCCTCGACGAAGCCACCTCCGCACTGGATTCCGAAGTCGAAGCCGCCATTCAGGAAAGCCTGAACACTCTGATGCAGGGCAAAACAGTAATAGCCATCGCCCACCGCCTCTCCACCATCGCCGCGATGGACAGGCTGGTAGTGATGGACCAGGGCCGCGTGATCGAAGACGGCACCCACAGTGAGTTGCTGGAGCGCGGCGGCTTGTACGCGCAGTTGTGGGCGCGGCAGTCGGGTGGTTTTTTGGGGGAGGATGTGGAGTGAGCCGAGGCCAAGGTCAAGGTCAAGGTCAAAATGGATCCCCGCGTTCGCGAGGATGACGTTTTCGGGGAGGTTGGCGTGAGTTCCCGAGGATGACGGCCATACCTCGTCATCCCTGTCCACACCCCGTCATTCCCGCCCTACTCACCCGTCATTCCCGCCCCACACCCCGTCATTCCCGCGAACGCGGGAAACCATTTTGACCTTCGCGCAGACAACACAGCACCCCGCCCAAAAAGGCACAATCCCGCCATTTAGAAACCCCGAAAATGGATCCCCGCGTTCGCGAGGATGACGAGGTTTTCTGGGAACTCGGAGTTTCACCTCGACCCCGCACTCCCAGGCGGCGACGCGCTACTCCGGGAATGTCGAGTTCCACCTCGACAAAATGCCTGCCTGAAACACCCACGGCCGAGATGGAACTCGGCAACTCCCAGACAAAACCGCCGAGATGGAACTCGGCAACTCCCAGACCAACGCCCGAGGTGAAACTCGGCCACTCCCAGACCCACACCCGAGACGAAACTCCGCCACTCCCCATCTGGTTCACTCCACTCTATCCCCCATCATCAGCCCCGCCCATAAAACCCACCTGGCCCGAAAATCCCGGCTAATATAGAGCAATTACACTAACAACAAGGATGCCCCATGAAAGCTCTATTCCCCGCCACTCTGTTGGCCAGCCTGATCTCCGCCAGCGCCCTCGCTGCCACATACTCCGCCCCCCAAACCCTGGTAGCGCCCTCTGAATTCAAGGGCGTGCACGGTCTGGCCGTTGATAATCAGGGGCGTTTGCTGGCTGGGAGTGTGGTTGGTAACAGCATTTACCAGGTAGACAGAGAAACCGGCAAGGCCAGCGTGCTGGTCGGCGCGGATGAGGGACAGGCGGATGACATCGCGATCGGTCCCAACGGGGAAATGGCCTGGACAGGCTTCTATCTCGGCAAGATCATGTACCGTGAGAACGATGAGGCTCCCACCAAGATCCTGGCCGAGGGCTTGCCCGGCATCAACTCCATCGCCTTCAACCAGAAAACCGGTCAGCTCTATGCCAGCCAGGTCTTTCTTGGCGACGCTCTCTGGGAGATCGACCCCAAGGGCGAAAAAGAGCCGCGGCTGATCAACAAGGACATGGGCGGATTCAATGGCTTTGAGGTCGGCAGCGACGGCTGGATCTACGGCCCGCTGTGGTTCAAAGGCCAGGTCGTGAAGATCAATCCGACTGACGGCACACTCGAAACCGTCGCCGATGGCTTTGGCACCCCTGCGGCAGTCAACTTCGACTCCAAGGGCAACCTCTACGCAGTCGACACCCTGACCGGCAAGCTGATGCGTGTGGATACCGCAACAGGTGATTCCGAGATGGTCGCGCAGCTCAGCACCGCTCTCGACAACCTGGCAATCGACGCCCAGGACAGCATCTACATCTCCAACATGGCCGACAACTCCATCCAGCAGGTCAACCCCGACACTGGCGAGATCAAGCTGATCACCAGCGGCGAGCTCGCGGTACCGGCAGGCACCGCACTGTCTGAAGACGGCAAGACCTTGTATGTCGCCGATATCTTCGCCTTCCGCGCCGTGGACACCACCAGCGGGAAGGTAACCGACCTCCGCCGCGCCCACGGATCCGACGCTGAATACCCGGTGGCAGTGAATCTGGGCAAGGACGCCCTGCTGCTCACCAGCTTCTCCACCGGCACCCTGCACTTGATCGACCGCGCCAACAACAGCACCCTCGCCATGGTCCATGGCCTGAATGCGCCATCCGATGCCGTGGAACTGGATGACGGCAGCATTGTGGTCAGCGAGATGGGCAGCGGCACACTGGTGCACCTGTCCGGCGACGACCTGAAGACCAAACGCACACTGACCAAGGACCTCTATGGCCCGGTGCAGATGATCCGCGGACAGGACGGCCAACTCTACCTGACCGAAGCCGGCGGTTTCCTGACCCGCGTTGACCCCACAAGCGGCGAAATCACCCGCCTGGCGAAAGACCTGCAAATGCCCGAAGGACTGGCCCAGGCGGCGGACGGCAGCTTCGTGATTGCCGAGACGGCAGCAAAACGCCTGATCAAATTGAACCCGGCCACCGGAGAGCAAAGCGTACTGGCCAGCGACCTCCCCATCGGCTTCCCCGCCGGCCCCGGCATGCCGCCCAGCGGGATTCCGACGGGTGTGGAGATAGCGGCGGATGGAATGCTGTATTTCACGTCTGACGTGGATAATGGGCTTTATAAGATTGGGGTTGAGGCTCAGGAAGATTGAGCCCTGGAAAACGCCATCCTGGAGAACTCACGCGAAACTACTCGCAGACGCCGTCGCGGAGAACTAGCGCCAACCTCCCCGAAAACGTCATCCTCGCGAACGCGGGGATCCATTTTCAGGATGTAAAAAACGCGAGGTTGTGCCTTGTTTAGCGGGGTGACGTGTTATCTGCACCAAGGTCAAAATGGTTTCCCGCGTTCGCGAGAATGACGAG
>NZ_BMFF01000003.1:55779-113702 GCF_014637955.1 Halopseudomonas salina
GGACGGCGAGAATGGCGAGGGGAGTGGCAAGAATGACGAGGTATGGTTGTCATCCTCGAGAACTCACGCCAACCTCCCCGCAAACGTCATCCTCGCGAACGCGGGGATCCATTTTGGGGTTTATAAAAAGCGGGGTTGTGCCTTGTCTGGCGGGTGACGTGCTATCTGCACCAAGGTCAAAATGGTTTCCCGCGTTCGCGAGAATGACGAGGGAGACGGCGAGAATGACGAGAGGAGTGGCGGGAATGACGGGGGAGTGGCAAGAATGACGAGGTATGGCCGTCATCCTCGAGAACTCACGCCAACCTCCCCGCAAACGTCATCCTCGCGAACGCGGGGATCCATTTTTAGGGTGTAAAAAAAGCGGGGTTGTGCCTTGTTTAGCGGGGTGACGTGTTATCTGCACCAAGGTCAAAATGGTTTCCCGCGTTCGCGAGAATGACGAGGGAGACGGCGAGAACGGCGGGGGGTACGGCAAGAATGACGAGGGGGACGGCGAGAATGGCGAGAGGTCAGGCCCCCGCGTTAGCGGGGGCCTCTCCTTGCCGTATCACCCCTCCGCAATCAACTCCCGCAACACAAAGTGCAATATCCCACCAGCCTTGAAGTAGTCGATCTCGTTGCGTGTATCTATCCGGCACAACACGTCAAACTCGACCTTCTCGCCACCCTCTTTGGTGGCGACCATCTTCAGGGTCTGGCCGGGCTTGAGGTCGTCGTTGATGCCCAGAATATCCACTTTCTCATGCCCATCCAGCCCCAGCGGCCCAACGCCTTGGCCATCCTTGAACTGCAGCGGCAGCACGCCCATGCCGACCAGATTCGAGCGGTGGATGCGTTCGAAGCTTTCCGCGATCACGGCTTTCACGCCCAGCAGATTGGTGCCCTTGGCGGCCCAGTCGCGGCTGGAGCCGGTGCCGTATTCCTTGCCGGCAAACACCACCAGCGGCGTGTTGTCCTGCTGGTAGCGCATGGCCGCGTCGTAAATTGCCATGCGCTCGCCAGTGGGCACGTGAATGGTGTCGCCGCCCTCTTCGCCGCCCATCATCCGGTTGCGGATACGGATATTGGCGAAGGTGCCGCGCATCATTATCTCGTGATTGCCGCGACGTGAGCCGTAGGAGTTGAAATCCTCTGGCTCAACGCCCAGCTCCTGCAGATAACGCCCTGCCGGTGAACTGCCCTTGATGTTGCCCGCCGGGGAGATATGGTCGGTGGTGATCGAGTCGCCGAATACCGCCAGCACACTCGCCTGATCGACCGGCTCGAGGGGCTGCAGGGGTTGGTCTATCTGCTCGAAATAGGGTGGATTCTTCACGTAGGTGGACTCGTCCAGCCACTTGTAGGTAGCACCTTCGGCCACACTGATCGACTGCCAGTGCGCATCACCGCTGAACACGTCGGCATAACGCTCGCGATACATCGAGTCCTCGACCATCGCCACGGCCTCGGCGATCTCGGCGTTGCTCGGCCACAAATCCTTGAGGTAGACGGGCTTGTTGTCGTTGTCCAGACCCAGCGGTTCCTCAAGAAGATTCATGCGCGTATTACCCGCCAGTGCATAAGCCACCACCAGCGGCGGCGAAGCCAGCCAGTTGGCTTTGACCTGGGGATGCACGCGACCTTCAAAGTTGCGGTTACCGGACAGCACTGCCGACACCACCAGGTCATGCTCGGTCACTGCCAGCGCGACTTCCGGCGGCAACGGGCCCGAGTTACCGATACAGGTGGTGCAGCCATAACCCACCAGGTTGAAACCCAAGGCATTCAGCGGCTCGGTCAGGCCGGCCTTTTCCAGATAATCGGTCACTACCTTGGAGCCCGGCGCCAGCGACGTCTTGACCCAGGGCTTGCGCATTACGCCCCGCTCGACCGCCTTCTTTGCCAGCAGCCCCGCCGCCATCATCACACTGGGGTTGGACGTGTTGGTGCAGGAGGTAATCGCCGCAATCACCACAGCGCCGTGACTGATCTCATGCTCTTCGCCATCAATGGTGATGCTCGCGCCTGTGCTAGGGCCGCCCACGGCAACCCCACCGCCACCTTCGGTTTCCAGGCGCGATTGGGCTTCATCAGCAGGTCGCAATACCAGATCCATCAGTTTGTCGAAGGCTGAATGCACCTCACCCAGGGCCACGCGGTCCTGCGGGCGACGGGGGCCGGCCAAGCTGGGCTCGACGGTGTTCAGATCCAGCTCCAGGCTGGCGGTAAACTCAGGCTCGGCACCGGGCTCGCGCCACATGCCCTGGGCCTTGGCGTAGGCCTCCACGCGGGCGACGATCTCATCCGTGCGGCCGGTCAGACGCAGATAACGGATGGTTTCATCATCGATCGGAAAGAAGCCACAGGTAGCGCCATATTCCGGCGCCATGTTGGCAATGGTCGCGCGGTCGGCCAGGGGCAGATCGGCCAGGCCGTCGCCATAGAACTCCACAAACTTGCCGACCACACCCTGTGCGCGCAGCATCTGGGTCACGGTCAGCACCAGGTCGGTTGCGGTCATGCCTTCGCGCATCTTGCCGCTGAGCTTGAAGCCCACCACCTCGGGAATCAGCATCGACACCGGCTGGCCGAGCATTGCGGCCTCTGCCTCGATACCACCGACACCCCAGCCCAGCACACCCAGGCCGTTGATCATGGTGGTGTGCGAATCGGTGCCCACCAGCGTATCTGGATAAGCCCACTGCTCGCCATTCACCTCACTGGCCCACACGCTCTGGCCCAGATACTCCAGGTTCACCTGGTGACAGATGCCAGTACCCGGTGGTACCACACGGAAGTTGTCAAACGCCTTCTGGCCCCAGCGCAAAAACTCGTAGCGCTCGCCGTTACGCTGCATTTCGATTTCGACGTTCTCTTCAAACGCCTCAGGGTCACCAAAGTGATCGACCATCACCGAGTGGTCAATCACCAGATCCACCGGCGACAAAGGATTGATCCGTTGCGGATCGCCGCCGGCCCGCGCCACGGCATCACGCATGGCCGCCAGGTCGACAACAGCCGGCACACCGGTGAAGTCCTGCATTAGCACCCGCGCCGGACGATACTGGATCTCGCGATCAGAACTGCGGGTCTTCAGCCAGTCCGCCACGGCATGAATGTCATCGGGGGTAACGGTGACGCCGTCTTCGTGGCGCAACAGGTTTTCCAGCAGCACCTTCAGCGACACCGGCAGCCGGGTCAGATCACCGAGCTGCTCCGCCGCCTTGGGCAGCGAATGATAATGGTAGGTGGTATCGCCTACCTGCAGGGTATCGCGGGTGTTCAAACTGTTACCCGAGCTCTTGGCTTCAGACATTACATGACCTCCGTTGAGCGCGTCCGCAAATGGCAGACCGCTTTCTTTGCTATGCTTCTACCCTAGATGGCTCAAGTAAGAGACGCAAACTTGAGCCCCGCTGATTGTGCGTTATCTTTAAAGAAAACAGTCGCTGCGTCGATAACACCTATATACACCCAAGCATAGCCAAAATAAGCCCGCAAAGGGCACTCGCTCGTACCAGGACAGCCAACCATGCGTAACAACCAGCCCGTCACCCAGCGTGAAAAAACCTTCAGCGCCGACCAGAGGTTGATCTCCACCACCGACCTCAAGGGCAAGATCACCTATTGCAACGAAGCCTTTGTGGCCGTCAGCGGCTATGAACACGAGGAACTCATCGGCAGCCCGCACAATATGGTTCGCCACCCAGACACCCCCGCCGCCGTGTTCGCGCATATGTGGGCCGACATCAGTGCTGGCAGAAGCTGGATGGGGATCGTCAAGAATCGTTGCAAGAATGGTGATCACTACTGGGTCAACGCCTTTGTCACACCCATCTGGGAAGGCGGCAAGGCAGTCGGCTACGAGTCCGTGCGGGTAAAGACCACAGCCAATCAGGTACAACGTGCCGAAGCCTTATACCGCCGCCTGAATAAGGGCAAAAGCGCCACCACGCCAGACCTTGCCGGTATGGCAGCGGACGTTATCCCGGTGGTGGTCATTGCCGCTGCGGCCGGTGTTGCGGGCCTGATGTTTGGCGGTTGGGGCGTTGTTGCTGCTGCGGCCGTAGCCATACCCGCGGCATTCGCCCTGCGCGCCTGGTACGACCAGCACCTGCAACGGCTTCTCAAGGTGGCCGACAACAGCATTACCGATCCCCTGCTGGCCGTCATGTATACGCCCTACAAGGGCGCCCTTGGCCAGCTCGAGATGGCCCTGCACAGCCAGCAGGCGCGCCTGCAGACCTGTCTCACACGCGTGCTGGACAGCGCCGAGCACCTGGGCACACAGGCCCGGGAAGCGAGTCAATTGGCCGAGCAGAGTCATAGCGGCATCAACCAGCAGCGCTCGGAAACAGACATGGTGGCCACGGCGATCAACGAGATGGCCTCCGCCACCCAGGAAGTTTCCAGCAATGCCCAGCGCACCGCAGATGCTACGCGCGATGCAAACAACCTGGCCGAGGTCGGCAAATCAGTCGTCGCCAAAACCCGCGAGGCCATCGAAATCCTCTCCGAGTCGGTCAGCTCCGCCGCGAGCGTATCCTCACAGCTGGCCAGCGACACCCAGGAAATCGGCAAGGTAGTGGATGTCATCAAGGGCATTGCCGAGCAGACCAACCTGCTCGCCCTCAACGCCGCCATCGAAGCCGCACGGGCCGGTGAACAGGGCCGCGGCTTTGCGGTAGTGGCCGATGAGGTACGCGCCCTGGCCAGCCGCACCGCTGACTCGACCGGTCAGATTCACAGCCTGATTGAAAACCTGCAGACCGCCGCCAAACGCGCAGTCGACGCCATGCGTGCCGGACACGAGCAGGCCGATCACGGGGTAACGCAGGTTATCGAAGCAGACGAAGCCCTGGATGGCATCCGCGAAGCCATCGGGCGTATCAACGACATGACCGACCAGATCGCCAGCGCCGCAGAAGAACAAAGCTCTGTAGCCGAGGAGATCAACCGCAACGTCACCAACATAGCCGGCCTGTCCGACAACAACGCCACCCAGGCCCAGCGCAGCGCCTACCTGAGCGGCGAACTGGCCCATACCGCCGAGCGTCAGACGGCATTAGTGGAGCGATTCAGCAAACGTTGAGGGCGCTGCCATAAGCGCGCTGCGGTGATAGACTCCCTGCTTTGCATACATATCAAGGGAAATCACCATGTGCGGAATCGTCGGCGCTATTGCTCAGCGGAACATCACTCCAATCCTGATGGAGGGGCTGCGCCGGCTCGAGTACCGCGGCTATGATTCCGCAGGGATAGCAGTGCTTACTGACGACGGTAGCGACAAGCATGGATCAATGCTGCGAGTGCGCGCCGTCGGCAAGGTCGTGGAGCTCGAGAACGCCTTGGCGGCCACACCGGCCCATGGCCATCTCGGCATCGCCCACACCCGCTGGGCCACCCACGGCAAGCCCGCTGAACGCAATGCCCACCCGCATATTTCCGGCAGTCTGGCAGTAGTACACAACGGCATCATCGAAAACCACGGCCCGCTGCGCAAGAAGCTGGTTGCCCTGGGCTATGAATTCGTTTCAGAAACCGATACCGAAGTGGTAGCCCATCTGGTCGCCCACTACTACAGCGAAACCCAGGATCTTCTAGGCGCTTTCCGCACCGCCCTGAATGAACTGCACGGCGCTTATGCTCTGGCAATGATCCATGAAGACCAGCCGCAAACACTTTACTGCGCCCGCATGGGCAGCCCGCTGGTAATCGGTGAAGGCAGTGGCGAGCACTACGTTGCATCCGACCCCCTGGCACTGCTGCAAGTTACCGACCGATTCCGTTACCTCGAAGAGGGCGATCATGCCCGCCTGACCAACACGCAATGCGAGATCTGGGACCGTGATAACAATACGGCTGTTCGCCCGGTAAAACGCTACGAACATGCCGCATTCAGCATGGAAAAGGGTGAATATCGGCACTTTATGCTCAAGGAAATTTTCGAGCAGCCTCAAGCCATCAGCGACACCCTTAGCGGCATACTGGCTAAAGATCACGTGCTCACAGCCATCCTGGGGCCGGACGCCGAAACCCGTTTGCACGAGATAGAGAATATTCACATTGTTGCCTGCGGTACCAGTTATCACGCCGGTCTGGTCGCGCGCTACTGGATCGAAGAGCAGGCTGACATGCCATGCAGCGTTGAAGTAGCCAGCGAATACCGCTACCGCACCGTTGTCGTACCCAAAAATACCTTGCTGATCACCATCTCTCAATCCGGCGAGACCGCCGACACCCTGGCCGCCCTGCGGTTTGCCAAGGATCAGGGCTACCTGGCTACCCTCGCCATCTGCAACGTGGCCGGCAGCTCACTGGTACGCGAGGCCGACTGGCGCCTGCTGACCCACGCTGGCCCGGAGATCGGCGTTGCCTCCACCAAGGCCTTCACCACGCAACTGGTCGCGCTATTGTGGCTGACTACCGCCCTCGCCCAGGTGCGCGGCAAGGACCCGGAGAGAATCGCCAGCAATGTTGCCGCGCTGCGTAAGCTGCCGCAGATAATCGAACAGGCCCTGTTGCTGGAATCACGTATTACTACCCTGGCAGAACGATTCGCAACCAAACACCACGCCCTCTTCCTCGGCCGCGGCACGCATTACCCGATCGCCATGGAAGGCGCGCTCAAGCTCAAGGAAATCTCCTACATCCACGCCGAAGCCTACGCCGCCGGCGAGCTCAAACACGGCCCCCTGGCCCTGGTGGATGAAGACATGCCCGTGGTCAGCGTCGCCCCCAGTGATGCCCTGCTGGAAAAACTCAAGTCCAACCTGGAAGAAGTCAGCGCCCGCGGCGGCCAGCTTATTACCTTCGCGTGTGAGACCGTCGACCAGAGTGAAGACAACAACCACGAAATGATCAGCCTGCCCTGGGTAGAAGACTGCATCTCCCCGATCCTCTACACCATCCCCCTGCAACTGCTGAGCTACCACGTGGCGCTGGTCAAGGGCACAGACGTAGACAAACCACGGAACCTGGCGAAGTCGGTGACTGTGGAGTAAGAAGGGAAAAGGCTGAAACCCGCTTTTTAAAACAATGGATCCCCGCGTTCGCGAGGATGACGGTGGAGGGAGAAAGCGTCATTCCTGCCCCCAACGTCATTCCCGCGAACGCGGGAAACCATTTTGACCTTCGCCCCTAATCAATGGGGTCTATCAATGGGGTCAGTCATTGATCCGCCAATAAATATTCCGGCAAGCGCCCATTGATCAAACGACTCTGACCCCATTGATCGCATTGATCGTTGATCGGATCGCTGACCCCATTGATCGCGCCTCCGCGAGGATGACGACTTCTCCCCCCCCACGTCATCCCCGCGAAGGCGGGGATCCATTTTGACCTTCTAAGTCAGTGGCCACTAACTCTTGCTATAACCCTGCGGATTACTCGATTGCCAGTGCCAGGAATCAGCACACATGGCTTCCAGGCCCAGCCTGGCTTGCCAGCCCAGTTCATCTGCTGCTAACGCCGGATCGGCATAACAGCTGGCAACGTCACCGGGTCGCCGGTCCACGATCTTGTAGGCCAGCTCCTTGCCGCAGGCTTTTTCAAACGCCTTGAGCATATCCAGTACCGAATAACCAATCCCGGTGCCCAGGTTGAAGGCTTTGATGCCGGGCTTGTTTTCCAGCCAACGCAAAGCCTGCAGGTGGCCGTCGGCCAGATCCTGTACGTGGATGTAATCGCGCACGCCGGTACCATCGGGCGTTGGATAATCACCGCCAAATACACTCAAATACTCACGACGACCAACAGCCACCTGGGCAATGTATGGCATCAGATTATTGGGGATATCAGATGGGTCTTCACCAATCATGCCGCTGGGATGAGCTCCAACCGGATTGAAATAACGCAGCAGGGCGATGTTCCAGTCCGCATCAGACACATGCAGATCACCCAGCATCTCTTCGATCATCAGCTTGGAGCGGCCATAGGGATTGGTCGCGCTGGTCGGAAAGTCCTCACGGATCGGCAGGCTTGCCGGGTCCCCGTAAACGGTTGCAGAAGAGCTGAACACGATGTTCTTCACACCCGCGCGCTGCATCGCCTCGCACAACACAACTGTGCCGCTGACGTTATTACGGTAATAGCGCATGGGCTGCGCCACCGACTCGCCAACAGCCTTGAGACCGGCAAAGTGGATCACCGCATCAATGCTGTGGCCAGCAAAGACCTCATCCAGCAGCGCAGCATCACTGATATCACCCGTCACATAGGGCACAGCCTGACCGGAGATTTGCTCCACACGGCGCAGCGCCTCCGGGGAGCTATTGCTGAAGTTGTCCAGCACGATGACCTTGTAGCCTGCCTCAAGCAGCTTGATACAGGTGTGGGTGCCGATGTAACCGGCACCGCCGGTTACAAGGATGGTCTGTTGCATTCCTGGCATGGTTGGCCTTCCTGAGTGCGTGTGCCAGAGAGTATAGCGAGCAAGCAGTTCTCTGTGCACCCAATGCTCAACCCCGCTTTCTCAAGAGCTAAATGGATCCCCGCCTTCGCGAGGATGACGGGAGTTTGAGAGCGCGGCGTTCGCGAGGATGACTGGGAGAGGTTCTCGAGAATGACCAGCCTCTCATCTAATGCCCGCCCTCCTCCCGCATCATCGTCAGAATCTGCCGCTCCATCGCAGCATATTCCGGGTGGCTGCGCAGATCTTCCCGGGTGTTGACGCTATCACTGGATTTGAAGGGTGGATGCAGAATGGTTTTTACCCGCCCCGGATGGCGCGAAAGAAAAACGATCTGGTCACCCAACAGCAACGCCTCCTCCACATCATGGGTCACCATCACCACGGTCATGCGTTCCTTGCGGATCACATCCAGCAGTAGCTCCTGCATCTGCCAGCGGGTTTCGGCATCCAGCGCGCCAAAGGGTTCGTCCATCAGCAACACCTTGGGCGTATTCGCCAAAGCCCGAGCCAGGGCAACGCGCTGGCGCATGCCCCCGGATAGCTGGTGCGGATACACATCGGCAAAGGCGCTCAACCCCACCCGCTCCAGAAAGTAATCCACGGTGCCTTCCTGCATGGCCAACACATCCCCATTGACGCGCAGCCCATAAGCAACGTTGTCGCGTACTTTCAACCACGGGAACGAGGTATAACCCTGAAAGACCATACCTCTGTCCCGGTGCGGTCCGCGCACGATCTCGCCATCCAGGCTTACCTGCCCGCTGGACGGGCGCTCCAGCCCGGCCATCATGCGCAACACCGTCGACTTGCCGCAACCGGATGGACCCAGCAGCACGCAGACTTGCCGCGCCGGCACGTCAAAGCTCACCCCTTCCACAGCCACCACCTGGCGGCCATGGTCGGAGAACACCTTACCCAGCTCGCGTACCTGCAAACCCTGCTGATTCACGTCCAGCTGCATGGCAGTCGCGCTCATTTTGCCTCCAGAGCCGCCTTCAGCGGAGCCAACTCCACGCCGGTAGTCCAGTCGTGCTTGCCATCAGCCAGCCCAAACTTCTGCCACCAGGCGTTGGTGGTATCCCAGTGCTCCACAATCTGGCCATTGGTCATACCCAGGGGCAAGTCACCTTCGGCCACACCCATGAAACGGCTCGCCTGCTCAAGATCAAAGACCATGATGCCGCCCTTGTAGATCTCGCCATCGGAGCCGATCACCATCTCCACATCGCTCACATCAAACTGGATCGCCTCGGCAATAATGCGATTACCTTCCTCGGGATTGGCCTTCCAGAAATCCACCGCCTTGAAGTAGGCCTCCATCGCCAGATTCGCCGCCTCGGGACGCTCGCTCAAAAATCCCGAGCTCATATACATGCCGTCGCCCAACAGCGCAGTACTGATCCAATCACCCTGGCTGGAATGGGCTACAACGCGGGCACCGGGCATATTCGCCAGCAGTTGGCTGCCGAAGGGTTCCCAGAGCTCAACGGCACTGACGCTGCCGCCAAGCATCGCGCCCACGGCCTCATCCATGATCACATTGACGAACTCCACCTGGTCGATGGCCACGCCGTTCTGTTCCAACCAGATACCCATGAAGATCTGTGTAAGACCGCCTTCCATCACCGCAATCTTTTTGCCGATCAAATCCTTGGCGCCGTCGATGCCAGGAGCAAGAATGATCTTGTCGGTGCCGTAGGAAGGGTTGGTGTAAGTCACCAGTTTGACCGGCACATCCTTGTCCACCGCGATCGGGCCGTACTCGACCGTGCTTGAAGTGATGTCCAACTGCCCGGCGCTCATCAGCGCAAAGCTTTCGTAAGGATCCTCGATAATGCTGATGTTCAGATCCAGTTCCGGCACCAGGTTCTTTTCCTTGGCGATAAACCAGAAGCCATAACCCGGCCAGGAGAACAGCGACACATTGACCTGTTCCTTGGCCTGCACCACCCCCGCCGCACACATCAGCGCCGCGCCCAGCACACAGCCCTTGGCTGCCTTGCTCCAGTCACTCAATTGCATGGTCGTTCTCCTAGATGAAAAAATCGTTGCCCCCAAAACCAAAACCAAAACCAAACCCAAACCCAAACCCAAAATGGATCCCCGCCTTCGCGAGGATGACGGGCTTCTGGGACCGTCGAGTTCCACCTCGATGAGCGCGCCCTCCCGGCTATCCCCCCCGCTGCCGCAAATACGGAAACATCAACCAGTGCAGCCCCCTGAAGGCCAGATCACACAAGAGGCCCAGTACCCCGATCACCACAATCCCCGCCATGATGTCGTCCACATGCACAAAGCGCCGGGCGCGCATCATCATCGCGCCGATGCCATCAGTGGCCGCAACAATCTCGGCGATCACCAGGTAGGTCCAGCTCACCGCCAGCATCTGCCGGCAGGTGTCAACAATCCCCGGCATCGCAGCCGGCATCACCACCGTCCAGAGAATCACCCGACGCGGCGCACCCAGAGTCTTGGAGGTCTCGATAAAATCCGTCGGCACCTGGCGCACCACATCACTGATCAAAGTAATCAGAAACCACACTACCCCGAGTATCAGTAACGCCACCTTCTGCTCATCCCCAGTCCCCAGCCACATCAGCAGCAGGGGGATAAACGCCGGCGCCGGCAAATAACGAAAGGCCGACACCAGGGGGTTGAAGAATGCGGCTATCAGCGGGAAGGCACCCATCAACACCCCAAGCGGCAAGGCAATAGCCAAGGCAACCGCAAAGCTGATCGCAATACGCCGCAAACTGCTCCACACATCCGCAATAAATCCGCGTTCCAGAAACAACTCGCGCAGCGCCTCCAGAACCTGCAAGGGCCCGGGAAAAAGCGGGCTTGGCGTACCTTTACCGGTGGCCGCTACATGCCAGAGCAGCATCAGACTGGCCCAGGCTACCACCCCCAGCGTCAGTTTCAGACCGGGCGTCACCGGCTGCTTGAAATCGAATCTCTCACTCACCGCAGCCAAAAGCTCCCGCATCAAATCCCCCTCAAAATGCCGTCAGAAACGACAGGGCATTCACGCCCACTGCTTGCCCGTCACGCACACTCTCACGCACGTCGACAGTGCCGTACTCTTCCGCAAGCACCCGCTCTACCCGATGCTGATGAAAGCTCTTCAACTGCCCCCACACACCCAACTGCTGCGGACAATTACCGCTGTAAATCTGCTGATGAAACGCCGGCAGCCGGTACCAGGCCATGTTCGGCTTGGTGTGGTGGGCATTGTGATAGGAGAAATTCAGCGCCAGCAGATTGACCCAGGGCCAGCGCTCGGAGAGCAGGTTGCTGTAGGTATTGGTCTCCTCGTATTCCCTATTGCCCTTGTAAGGCGGCTTCTGGTCCGGCGTATCCAGCGTGTAGAAAATCTCATAGTTGTGCTGAAAGCTGTCCATAAAGCGCAGAAAAGTCAGAAACAGGCAGTACGCCAAGGCATAGCCCAGAGCAGCCCAGGGCGCGAACCACAGCACCAGCGCAAACAGACTGAAACGCACCAGCGTGACCCGAATCACCCGCCCGCGCTGGGCACGCTTGCTCTCATAGATGAAGGGCGCGGCGATCAGCATCCCGTGCATCAACAACTCCACCGCCGGGATGTAGCACCACTCCAGCGCCCGCACCGCCTTGTGCAGACGCGGGCGCTGCAGCAACCAGGCGCGATAGTCGAACGCCACCGGCTCGCAGTTATCCACGTGATGGCGCATATGCTTGTAGCGCATGTCCTCGTAGGTGCCGTAGTTCGACCCCGTGATCACATTCATCCAGCGTCCGAGCCAGGTGTTGTGCTCCACCTTACGGCATAGCGCGTTATGCCCGCAGTCGTGCAGCAAATAGGCGGCAATCACCATGCCATGCGCCACCGCCAGAATCCCCAGCGGCACACTCCACCAGGCCTGCAACAACAACAGCGCCCAGCCACCGACGTAGGTCAGCAGCACGTAACCGATAGCCAGCGTATTTGGCACCATGCCCTCGTCCCGCCAGATACTCTTGTAAATCTGCATTACCAATGCCTCCTGTTGAAAATGTGTGAGCCGTCACTCCCTCGTGTTCACCGTCATTCCCGCGCACGCGGGAATCCATTTTGACCTTGCCCGGCTACGCGCACTGCAACCCACCAATGCACAAACCCGCTGCTTTACACCCTCAATGGATCCCCGCGTTCGCGAGGATGACGTTTGTTTGGGAGCGCGGTGCATTGGGTAAAGCCACCGCACTCCTCCACACACCCCGTCATTCCCGCGCACGCGGGAATCCATTTTGACTTTTCCCCGTTGCGCGCACTGCGACCCACTAATGCACAAACCCGCTGCTTTACACCCTCAATGGATCCCCGCGTTCGCGAGGATGACGGGGTGGGGGGATCCCCGCGTTCGCGAGGATGACGGGGAGTGGAAATCCGAAAACCGATCCCGCTGCCGCAATCCCACCCAACGATTCATCTCCCACAGATCCGCAATCGGCATACCGGTAAACGGCAGCTTGTGCAGGTACCCGTCCGGGCCGAATTCAGGGGTCATTGTCGTCACCTCGTAACCGCGGCGCGCCTGCGCCTCCCAGATCGCGTCCCAGCAGCGCTCGTGGGACACAAGTGCCTCTGCGTACTCAGGCGCTCGCGGATGCGGCACCTGCGGCCCCTGGTCGTAGCCCACCCGGCTGTGAATGTGGTGCGCCTGCTCGGCCACCTCGATAATGGTGTCCATCTCGCTGTCCATCAGCCGCTCACACACCACCACCCAATGACTGAAGTCACAGGTAATGCGCAGCTCCGGCAGCGCACGCAACACATCACGGGTTACCCAGGGATTAAAAAAGGAACGACCACGGTGGGTCTCGAAGCTGCACAGCACGCCATGCCGCTCAGCAAGGGCATGTGCCCGGCGAAAGAAATCGATCTGCACGTCCAGCGGCCAGGCATCGCAGCCGCCCATCACATTGCAGAAGCGGGGCTTGAGTAGCAGGCTGCGCTCGATCTTGGCCTCGAGCGAGGCCAGGTGATCCTCCGGCGTGGCGTGACGGTCTGGTACATAGCTACCCGTAGTGCAGATCTCGGCCACATAATCCAGGTTGTGGGCGGCGAGCACGCTGGCGAAAGCATCCAGCGCTGCATCGTCCTGCGGCGCCGGCGCCTCGATCCCGGCAAATCCGGCATCCACCGCAAGCAAAGCGGCTTCCTCCACACTACCGTCGTGCCCCCACAGGGTCTTGAACAGATCCAACCGCATAGTGCTGCTCCTGGCAATCTAAGATGCCAGAAACAAAGCAATCGTCATGCCATATAGGTGCAACTTTGCATAGGTTACTGTTTTACATGCCAATCGACATGTATAAACCCCGCAGCCTATTACGCAAGGGCCTGAACTCGTGCACCAGAGCAGAGCAGAGCGCCCCAATACGCACCCGATGATTGCGCCCAACACCGCAATCAAGCCTAATAAGGCAAACCGGAAAGCAGGCCCCAGCATGACCAAACGCTACACCATCGCCCACCGCACCAGAGCGGCCCAGGCTATTTTCGCCATCGACAGCTTCTGGGCTCAGACCTTCGCCGACACAGGACTCAGCGACCTGAACTATTGCGACCTCTTTACCCAGATGTGGCTGCAACGCAAAGAGGCACCGCCAGCCAAGACCGACCTCTACAACCTGATGCCCAATATCAGCCGCCGCACCGCCGTCAAATACGTGCAGAACGCCATAGACCGCGGCATGCTAGCCGAACAGGAATCCACCACCGACCGCCGCCTGCGCCTGGTCACCCTCACCCCTGCTGCGGCGAGCAAGGTTGAACGCTTTCTGGATCACACTTGTAGTAGTTTCAGTGAGGTGGGGAAGTAAGGCGCAGACAAGGCGGGCTTTAACCGTTTTGGGACCAAGCACGCACCATGTAATTATTTTGGATAAATATTAATGGTAGGAGCGGCCGCCTGGCCGCGAAGCAGCATGCACGGGCCCAACCCTTCCCGGCGGGGCCGCCGGTCCTACCATGTGCGCAGAGCAGCGCTAATAGCGCCGCTTGATGTCGCGGTAAAAGTTCTCATGTAAACCTAAGGCCATGAGCTCTAGAACGAGGGCGCCATCATCAAAGCTGTATCCCAGTAACGTCAGTTGCCTGTCCATCTTGAATTTATAGACACGCAGGAAAGAGAGGTCTCCCTTTTTCTGCTCCCCCAAATCGGGGTCAGCCATCAGAACTCTGACGGCCTCGTCGAGATCTTCTTTCTGATTAGCTTTAAGCTTTTTTACTGCTCGCTTGAAGGTCGGAGTCTGTATAACCCCCGTGGCTTTAACCAAAATCGTACGGCTCTAGCTTACCGGCTTCCCGTTCTGCTTTTGCAATGATGGCCTGCTTGACAAACTCATATGGTAGATCAGGATTGTCCTCCATCATTTCACCGATCTTCGCCCAATGTTCAATTTGCTTGGGCGGCGTTCGGTTAAACGCTTTAGCCATGATAGTTGCTTTCTCAACAAGGTCTTGATCCAAGCGTATGCTGCGGGTAGTCATTCCAATACCCTCCTAATGGACGTCTTCGACTATAGCGAAACATCACAAATGAGGCAAAAAGCTACAATTGAGGCAAGAGGCTACAATTGTGACAGAGCATCCTGACCCTTCCCGGCGGGGCCGCCTCGTCAAGCGCGCTCTTCTGCAACACTTTGGCCGAGATGGAACTCGGCCCTCCCAGATGCGCGCCCCTGGGACCGTCGAGTTCCACCTCGATGAGCGTGCTTTCCTCCAACACCGCAGCCCAAGATGAATCCCCGTCATCCTCGCGAACGCGGGGATCCATTTAGACCTTAACGAGGGTCTAAATCCCCCCAATCGCCTCAACCAACTTCGCCGTCTCCCGCTCCATCAACCCCTGGTCACCACGGCTCTCAACATTCAACCGAATAACCGGCTCGGTATTCGACGCCCGCAAGTTAAACCGCCAGTCCGCAAAACACACACTCACCCCATCAGTATGATCCACATCCAGCGCATCCGGCGCATACCGCGCCTCGATCGCCTTCAACACAGTAGGCGCGTCACTCACGGTCAGGTTGATCTCACCCGAAGACGGAAAGCGTGCAATCCGCTCATCCACCAACTCGGACATCGGCTTGCCCTTCACACACAGCAGCTCTGCCACCAAAAGCCAGGGAATCATCCCACTGTCGCAGTAGGCAAAATTACGGAAGTAATGGTGCGCACTCATCTCGCCACCGTACGCGGCATCCTCCTCGCGCATACGCTGCTTGATAAACGCATGCCCAGCCTTGGTCTGCACCGCCACCCCGCCGTTCTCTTCCACCTGCTCAACGGTATTCCATACCAAGCGAGGGTCATGAACGATCTTGGCGCCGGCTTCTTTCTGCAAGAAGGCCTCAGCCAGCAGACCAACGATGTAATACCCCTCAATAAACCGGCCCTGCTCATCAAACAAAAAGCACCGGTCAAAATCCCCATCCCAGGCAATGCCCATATCCGCACCGTGCTTCAACACCGCATCACTGGTCAGACTGCGGTTCTCGATCAGGATCGGATTGGGTATACCGTTAGGGAAAGTGCCATCCGGCTCGTGGCAGATCTTGATCATTTCCACCGGAATCTGCAGCCGCTTGAATGCCGCTTCCAGCGCATCAATAGCCGGGCCTGCCGCACCGTTACCCGCGTTCATCAGTAGCTTGAGCGGCGTGAAATTGGCAGGCTCGATATAGCCCATCAAGTGTTCGACGTAATCAGCGCGGGTGTCCACACGCTTGTAGGCACCGCGCTTGTCTTCGGGCACCGACGGATCACGACCATCCACCAGATCGAAACTCATGCCCTCGGCGAGCGTACGAATTTCCTTCAGACCGGTATCAGCCGAGATCGGTCGCGAACCCTCGCGTACCAGTTTCAAGCCGTTGTAGTCGATGGGATTGTGGGAAGCCGTCACCTCAACACCACCATCTACGCCCAGGTGGAAGGTAGCGAAGTACACCTCCTCAGTCCCGGCCAGGCCCAGATCCAATACATCAACGCCCTCATCACGCAGGCCATTGGTCAGAGCCGTCTTCAACGCCTCCGAACTTGCCCGCACATCGCCACCCAGTACGATCTGCTTAGGCTTGAGCCACTGGGCAAAGGCCCGGGCGATACGGTAGGACACGTTCTCGTCCAGTTGCGTGCCCAATTGGCCACGGATGTCATAGGCTTTGAAACAGGTGATCTCAGACATAAAATTCCATATTAAATTGATTGAAATCCTTTGCGCCGCATTGGCGCTCCCAGCAGGGCGCAAGTGTAACATTCTCCCGCCCCGGTAAAACGCACCCCAAAATCACAATGGATTCCCGCCTTCGCGGGAATGACGTGGTGGGGCCGGGCTCCCGCGCCCCCCTGCCAACCGTCATCCCCGCCACTACCCTCGTCATCCTCGCGAACGCGAGGATCCATTTTCGCGGTGCCTCGGGCAAGCACCGAAACCAACCGCAAACCCCGAAAGGTCAAAATGGATTCCCGCCTGCGCGGGAATGACGGGGTGTGGGGCGGATTCCCGCCTGCGCGGGAATGACGGGAGGGGGCGGGAATGACGTTCGAGTAGAGTCGTCATCCCCGCGACGACCTCGTCATCCCCGCCACTACCCCGTCATCCTCGCGAACGCGGGGATCCATTTTGATCTCGGTTTAATCCGTCATCCTCGCGAACGCGGGGAACCATTTTGACCTTGGGTCACCCCCGCAAAATCCTCTCCACCAACCCCGCAGTAGACCCGTCCGTCGCCCCACACTCCGCCCCGCGTAATCGCGCAAGCGTATCCACCGCAATCTTCTTGCCCATCTCCACCCCCCACTGGTCAAAGGGGTTGATGTCCCAGATCACCGACTGCACAAACACCTTGTGCTCATACAAGGCAATCAGCGCACCCATACTGCGCGGAGTCAGCTCATCCAGCAGCAGCGTCGAGCTCGGTTGATTACCGCGATACCGCTTCTCTGCCGGCATACTCTCGGCATCCACCAACGCAGCATCCCCCAACGCCAACAACCGCGACTGCGCCAGACAATTAGCCAACGCCAACTCATGCTGCGCCACCAACTCAGGCGCCGCAGCGTTATGGCGTTTTTCCAGGTACCGCCGGGCCGGCATGATGAAATCACAGGTCACCGCCTCGGTCCCCTGGTGCAGCAACTGATAAAACGCATGCTGCGCATTGGGCCCCACGTTGCCCCATACAATCGGACAGGTCGCCCACTGCACCTTTTCACCCGAGCGCGTCACGCTCTTGCCATTGGACTCCATCTCCAACTGCTCAAGGTAATTGGGCAGTTCCTTCATCCGCCCGTCATAGGGCAGGATCGCGTGGGCGTTAATACCCAGCACATTGGTATTCCACACCCCCACCATACCCATCAGCACCGGCAGGTTCTCCAGCCAGGGTGCCGACTTGAAATGTTCATCCATCTCATGGGCGCCCGCGAGCAACTCCCTGAAGCCGTCCATGCCAATACTCAACGCAATCGGCAGGCCAATGGTCGACCAGAGCGAGTAGCGACCACCCACCCAGTCCCATAACTTCATCTGGTTTTGCTCGGCCACACCCCACTCGGTCATCTTGGCCACGGCAGAAGATACCGCCACAAAATGACAATCCAGCAATCCCTCCCGATTACCCAGTTCACGTTGCAGCCAGTGCCGCGCCGTCTCCGCATTGCTCAGGGTATCGATGGTAGAGAAGGACTTGGACGAAATCACAAACAGCGTCGAATGCGCACTCACCCGCCGCAGCAGCTGGGAAAGCTGGCTGCCATCCATCGTCGAGGCAAAATGCACCCGTAATGGCGATGCGGTCTGTTTACGCGAATCAGTCAAGGCTTCGGTCATCATCAGCGGCCCCAGGTCAGAGCCGCCCACACCAATATTGATGACATCGGTAACCACCTCCCCCGTCGCCCCCCGCCACTGCCCCGCTCTTATCTGATTCACAATGGCTTCCATACGGTCCAGCTCCGCATGCACCTGTGCCGCCACATCAACGCCGTCAACGTCACACTCAGCGCCAACCGGCAAACGCAACGCCCAGTGCATAGCTGCGCGCCCTTCGCTATCGTTCACCCGCTCACCGCCAAACAGCCTGGCAATCCAGCTATCCAGCCGCTGCTCCCTGGCCACATCCATCAAATAGCCAAGAGTCTGCTCTTCAATACGCTGCTTGGAGATATCCAGCACCAGGGGGCCACACTCACGGGTCAACCGCTTAAAGCGTCGCGAGTCGGCAGCAAAGATGTCAGCCAGATGCTTACCGCACATCGCATCGCCATGCGCTAACAAAGCCTGCCAGCTCTGCGACATCCCCGCCCGGTCCTGCATATCGACAATCATCAGCGCCGCCCTATGCCGTAATACTCAAACCCGCACTCCTTTATAAAGGCGGGCTCCCATACATTGCGGCCGTCCAGCAGTACCGGGGTATTCATCACTGCCTTGAGTCGAGCCAGGTCAGGGCTCCAGTAGGCCTTCCATTCGGTCACCAGCATCAGGGCGTCAGCACCATCCGCTGCTTCATAAGGATCGTCATGCAGCACCAGGTCATCACGCTCGCCCGCCCACTCGGCCAGCGCCGGCAATGCACGGGGGTCATGCACATGCACCTCCACACCCTGGGCCCAGAGCGCCTCGAGCAGTTTCAGTGAGGGCGCGTTATCGATACGGGTGGAGGTCGGCTTGAATGCCACGCCCCACATCGCCACCTTGCGGCCGCGCAAATGGGTGCCGTAGCGCTCCCACAACTTGCGAAACAGCACCTCTTTCTGGCGCTCATTGATCTGCAACACCTGATCCAGCAACTGCGGCTGCATGCCGCTGTGCTGCAGGGTACTCGCCAAACTCATCACATCACGGGAAAAGGCCTGCCCGCCAAAACCGCAACCAGGGTACAAGTAGGCATCGCCAATACGCTTGTCCGCACCCATACCCTGGCGCACCCGGTCGATATCCACATTCAGGTTATCCGCCAGGTTGGCCATATCGTTCATATAGCTCAAACGCGTTGCCAACATCCCGTTGATGGCCAACTTGGTAAACTCCGCTTCCCGCGGTTGCATCAGCATGATCGCGTTGCGGCGCCGATTGAACGGCCGCAAAAGCTCAGAGACGAGATTGCGTGCCCAATCAACGTCCGTACCCAACAACCAGCGATCCGCACGCATAAATCCGGCAATAGCATCACCTTCCGTCAGCAGGTCCGGCAGGCTGACCGCCGCACAGGTATTTTGCCCGCCAGCGCAACGGGCTTGCAGGCTAGCCTGCAATGCCTCGGTACTGCCCACAGGAAAGGTAGACTGATTGACTACCAACCAGTCACGACCTGCGTTCAGTGGCAGCTGTTGAATAATGCCGTGGGCCTCGTGCAGAAGGTCCGGACTCAATGCCAGCCAGACAACAGCGCTGCGCTCGCCGGGCAGATCAGTGATGCCCGCAAAATCCAGGCGCTTTGCCTGCACCTGTTCAGCGATCATGGCGGCCAGGCCAGGCTCGCGATAAGGGCAATTCCCTGTCCTGAGTCCGTCCGCCATTTGTGCATCTGCAAGGTGCAGTCGCACAGTATTACCGCTGGAAGCCAAAGCCGCAGCGCTAACCAGTGCACAAAGGGTGTCGCCGTAAACATCAAGATTCATTGTCAGCACCTGCAAAAAACGTGATGCCCGTCCCGGAATACCGTACTAGAGCTTCCTATCTGACCCCCGACGAAAAAACAGTTCCCTCTAAAAACCCACCCTATTACGGCAAGTTAGGCAAGTCATCCAAATTTCATCTTAACTCGGCACCCTATGTCGGCGTAGAATATGCATTGCATCACGTGACACGACAATCTGGCAGCCCGTTTTCAGGAAATCGACACTAAATCCTGGGGCGGTAGCGTGTCTGAAGCACCATTTATGTGCGCGTTATAGTCTTGACCGCACAGCGAACGACCACTACATTCAAAGCGCTACAGGCATGAAAGCGCCGCAACGCAGAGCCCGATTTCATACATGTTCAAATCCATCCTTGTTGTATGCGTTGGCAACATATGCCGTAGCCCCATGGCCGAAGCCATGCTGCTCGAGCAATGCCGTACCAAAGGCATCAAGGTCGCTTCTGCAGGTGTCGGCGCTCTGGTCGGCAAACCCATGGATGCCACAGCCCTGGAGATTCTTCAGGAAAACGGCCTGGACCACCCCACCCACCAGGCCCGTCAGTTAACACGCGAAATAGCACACCAATACGATTTAATCCTGACCATGGAGCCGCGCCATGTGCACGATATTCTGCGCATCGCACCCGAGGCGCGCGGCAAAACCTTTCTGCTCGGCAAATGGCAATCAGACAAGCCCATACCCGACCCATACCGTCAACAACGACCCGCTTTCGAGCACGTATACAAACTGATCAGCGAAGGCACTGCCAGCTGGTCAAAGCACCTGTAACCTCATTCCATATTGATCGACTGCCAAAGGGCCTACATGCAAAACAATACACCCCCGGTTCAAGACCACCGCGATGATGACGAGATTGACCTGCTCACCCTGCTGGGAGCCTTGATAGACGGCAAGTGGATAATAATAGGCTTCACGGTCCTGTTCGCAATCATTGGCGTGGCCTATGCCCTGCTGGCCACACCCATCTACCAGGCCAACGCTCTGCTGCAGATAGAAGAAAAGTCGCCCAGCATGACCGGCTTGAGTGAAATCTCAGAGATGTTCGGCAGCACACCTGTAGCCGTCACTGAAATTGAGCTGCTCAAGTCCCGCACCGTCATTGGCCAGGCAGTAGAGAACCTCAAGCTCGATATCGTCGCTGAGCCCAAATACTTCCCCGGCATTGGCAACTGGGCAGCCCGCCGCTACCAGCGCAATGAGGCTAACGAAGTCGCAGAGCCTTGGCTCGGCCTGGACTCCTTTGCCTGGGGTGGTGAAGAGCTGGATATCTTCCAACTGGAAGTACCACCCGGCTATCTGGGCAAAACCCTGATTCTCACCGCACAGGAAGCAGGCACCTTTACCCTTCAAGATCAGGACGGTGTGCTGCTGATAGAGGGCAACACCCTGGAGCAGATTGACCGGGACGGCTTCAAGATTCAGGTGCAGGCCCTGGTAGCCCGCCCGGGCACCGAGTTTCTGATTACCAAGCACCGCATGCTCAACAGCATCATCTCCTATCAACAAGAACTGGGCGCAAGCGAAAAAGGCAAGGATTCCGGCATTATCAGCCTGAGCATGCAGCATGAAAGCCCCGCCCAGGCCACACGCATCCTGAATGAAGTCAGCCGCCTGTACGTACTCCAGAACGTAGCCCGCAACTCGGCCGAGGCAGCCCAAAGCCTGGAGTTTATCCGCGAACAGCTCCCCGTCGTACGCCAGGAGCTGGAACGCTATGAACAAGCATTGAACGAATACCAGATCAGCACCCAGTCCGTAGACATCACCATCGAGACACAGGCCATACTCGACCAGATCGTCGAGCTCGACACCATGATCTCCGAACTCAATCTGCGCCGCGCCGAGATGGAGCGCCGCTTCACCCGTGAGCACCCCAACTACCAGGCCATGCTGGTACAGATGCAGCAATTGGAGCGCCAAAAGGCAGACCTGGAAGCACGCGTTGGCGACCTTCCCTCCACCCAGCAGGAGCTGCTTCGCCTCAAACGTGACGTAGCCGTAACCACGGAAATTTACACCGCCCTGCTCAACAGCTCACAGGAGCTGGACGTATTGCGGGCAGGCACAGTCGGCAACGTGCGCATCATCGATGAAGCAGCAGCCAATGTGGAAGAGCCCGTCAAGCCCAAGAAGGCATTGATCGCTATTGTCGCCACCCTGCTCGGCGGCTTTATCGGCGTCGCTCTGGTGCTACTGCGCCACGCTATGAACCGCGGCGTGGAAGACCCGGACGTGATCGAAAACCTTGGCTTGCCGGTATATGCAGCAATCCCCTTCAGCAAAGATCAGGAAGTGCTGGAGAAATACACTAAAGGCCGTAACCGCGATGCCTATAGCGGCTCCTTGCTATTGGCCATTAGCAACCCCGCAGACCTGTCCGTAGAGTCCCTGCGCAGCCTGCGTACCAGCCTGCACTTCGCGCGGCTGGAGGCCAAGAACAACATCCTGATGATCTCAGGCCCAAGTCCATCGGTGGGCAAATCATTCGTATCGGTAAACCTGGCAGCCATCATCGCCCAGGCCGGCCAAAAGGTACTGTTGATCGACGGCGACATGCGCAAAGGCTATCTGAACAAGATGTTCCGCATGGCTCCAGAGAACGGCCTGTCTGAACTGCTCTCCGCCCGCATCACCAGCAACGATGCGATCCACAGCACCGAGGTGGAAAACCTGTTCGTGGTACCACGCGGCCAGATCCCACCAAATCCATCAGAACTATTGATGCACGCCAACTTCAGCAGCTTCCTGGATAACGTCAAGGATGAGTACGACATGATCATCATCGACACCCCGCCGATACTGGCCGTGACCGACGCTGCCATCGTTGGCCGCCAGGTGGGCATGTCATTGATCGTCACCCGTTTTGGCCTCAACTCCGCCAAGGAAATAGAAGTAACCAAGCGCCGCTTTGAGCAGAACGACATCCAGCTCAAGGGCGCCATTTTCAACGCCGTGGAAAAGAAAGCCAGCGCCTATGGTTACGGCAATTACGGTTACTACAATTACGAATACAAGTCCGACAAGAGTTGAGATCTTTAACAGGGCTAGCAGGTGCTAGCTCTGTTACTTTTCATGATGCATCCCTGCAGAAGTAGCTTGGCCATTCTCCTCCTTCCAAGACAACCCCATTCTGTAACTATCTGGTAACCAGCTATGAAAATCGCAGTCGCAGGCACAGGCTACGTAGGCCTGTCCAATGCCGTACTACTAGCCCAGCATAACGAAGTCATCGCACTGGATATCGTCCAGGAAAAGGTCGATCTGATCAACCAGAAAAGTTCCCCAATAGCGGATGCGGAAATAGAAGACTATCTCGCTAACAAGACTTTGAATCTCAAAGCAACGACCAACAAAGCTGAAGCCTTCGACGGTGCGCAATTTGTTATCGTAGCAACTCCTACAGATTACGATCCTGAAACTAATTACTTCAATACCAAAAGCGTGGAAGCAGTTATTGCCGACGTAACGGCGATAAATCCGAATGCCACCATTGTGATTAAATCAACCGTACCAGTTGGCTATACCAAAGCTCTAAAAGAACAGCTAAACAATCCGAATATCATCTTCTCGCCTGAGTTCCTACGTGAGGGCAAAGCGCTTTATGACAACCTGTACCCCTCAAGAATTATCGTAGGAGAACAAAGTGAGCGGGCTCAGATCTTTGCCAACATGCTTAAGCAAGGCGCCTTGAAAACAGGCCCGCAAATACTGCTGACGAACTCAACTGAGGCTGAAGCCATCAAATTGTTTGCCAATACCTATCTAGCTATGCGGGTAGCCTATTTCAATGAATTGGACACTTATGCAGAAAGCCATGGTTTGGATACCCGTCAGATCATAGAAGGTGTGTGCTTGGACCAACGGATAGGTAGCCACTATAACAACCCATCATTTGGTTATGGCGGGTATTGCCTGCCGAAAGATACCAAGCAGTTGCTAGCGAACTATGCTGATGTACCTAGCACTATGATCAAAGCAATCGTAGAGGCTAACACAACGAGAAAAGACTTCATTGCCAACGCCATTATTAAACGAAAACCTAAAGTCGTAGGCATTTATCGCTTGGTAATGAAAAGCGGTTCAGATAATTTCAGGGCCTCCGCGATACAAGGTGTAATGAAACGCATAAAAGCCAAAGGCATAGAAGTAATTGTATTCGAACCATCACTTGAAGAAGATAATTTCTATAACTCTAGGGTTATTAATGACCTGGCATTATTCAAACAAGAAAGCGACATTATTCTGGCTAACCGCATACAATCCGAGCTAGAAGACGTAAAAGAGAAAATCTACACCCGGGACCTTTTCGGCAACGATTAGTTTTCGTTTAAAAATGATCTGCCCTAAATTGCTACTCCCAAGCATGGATAACTATTATGATTATCGAACCCAACAAGGATGTCGTCTGGCATCAGTACAAGGTCAACAAAGACCAGCGCTCCGACCAGAAGCGCCAACAACCCTGCATCATCTGGTTTACCGGGCTCAGTGGGTCGGGTAAATCCACCCTGGCCAACGCCGTAGAACAGAAATTGTTCGAACTCAACCACCATACCTACCTGCTGGACGGTGATAATGTTCGTCACGGCCTGAACAAGGATCTCGGCTTCAGCGATCAGGACCGTCAGGAAAACATCCGCCGTATCGGCGAGTTGGCGGGGCTTTTCGTTGATTCCGGCCTGCTGGTATTAGCCGCGTTTATCTCTCCATTCCGCGCTGAACGTCGCCTAGTACGCGAGTTGGTGCAACCAGGCGAGTTCATCGAAGTACACGTGGCCACACCGCTCAGTGCATGCGAACAGCGCGATCCCAAGGGCCTGTACAAGAAAGCCCGCGCCGGTGAAATCCGAAACTTCACTGGGATCGACTCGGACTATGAAGCTCCAGAAAACGCGGAGATCATAATCGACACATCCACACAGAGCCTCGAAGACTCTGTCAGCCAGATCATCGGCTATCTCAAGGCAAAGCAGATACTGAAGGAGGCCTGAGATGGAACCCCGATATGACGTATTCAACGGCGATGCTGACGGTATCTGTGCATTGCTTCAATTGAGACTCGCAAACCCGGTGCACAGTTCCCTGGTAACGGGAGTAAAACGAGATATCGAGCTACTCCAGCAAGTACCAACAGATACCCCTGCCACGGTCACGGCGCTCGATATCAGCCTGGATAAAAACCGGAATGCAGTCGACGCTCTGCTAACAGCAGGCAGCACTGTTTTTTACTGCGATCACCACCACCCTGGGGATTCGCTGCCGGATCACCCCAATTTCACGGGTTTGATTGATACCAATGCCGCCACCTGCACAAGCCTGCTGATCGATCAGCACCTGAAGGGTCAGTTTCACAACTGGGCTATCACGGCAGCCTTCGGCGACAACCTCAACTCGGTTGCCAGTAAACTGGCCGTTGAGGCAGGCCTGGATGAGCAGCAGACTGAAGGCCTGAAACAACTGGGCATCTGCATCAATTACAACGGCTATGGCTCTAGCCTGCAGGACCTGCACTTTCACCCTGCCGACCTGTACCAGGCGCTATTGGCATACCCTGACCCACTCCAACTATTGGTAGACAAGCCCGCCGCCTGGCAAAAGCTGAGTGACGGGTACCGGGAAGACATGGCAAAGGGTCTCGGAACGCCTGCACTACACCATTGCGAGCAGGCAATTGTGGTGCAACTGCCAGACGAGCCATGGGCAAGACGCGTAAGCGGCGTACTTGGCAATGATCTTGCTAATCAATATCCGGAACAGGCATGTGCAGTCGTAACCAATGCTGAGCCAGGCTTTTATCTGATAAGCATTCGCGCGCCCCTGAACAATCGCACAGGCGCCGATGAATTAGCGCGCCAGTTCCCTTCCGGCGGTGGCCGCAAGGCTGCAGCCGGCATCAACAAATTACCTAGCGATCAGTTGGACACATTTATCCAGGCCATGGTCCGGCAATGGCAGAAACAATGAATGAGGAAACTATCATGACCCTGACACCACCCCGTCGGACCCACCTGAAACAGCTGGAAGCCGAATCCATTCATATCATCCGTGAAGTAGCCGCCGAGTTCGATAACCCGGTCATGCTTTACTCCATAGGTAAAGACAGCGCAGTGATGTTGCACTTGGCGCTGAAGGCCTTTGCACCCGGCAAACCACCCTTCCCGCTTCTACACGTGGACACCACCTGGAAGTTCAAGGAAATGATCAGCTTCCGCGATCAACTGGCGGAAAACCTGGGCCTGAAACTGATTGTGCACATAAACCAGGAAGGCCTGGAGCAAGGCGTCGGCCCCTTCACCCACGGCAGTGCAAAGCATACTGATGTGATGAAGACCCAGTCACTCAAGCAAGCATTGAACAAATACGGTTTTGATGCCGCCTTTGGCGGAGCAAGACGTGACGAAGAAAAATCCCGGGCAAAGGAACGCGTGTATTCCTTCCGCGACAAATTCCATCGCTGGGATCCAAAGAACCAGCGGCCAGAGCTCTGGAATATCTATAACGGCAAGGTCAACAAGGGCGAATCCATCCGCGTATTCCCCTTGTCCAACTGGACCGAACTGGACATCTGGCAGTACATATACAAGGAGAAGATCGATATCGTCCCCCTATATTTCGCCAAGGAACGCCCCGTAGTGGAACACGACGGCACACTCATCATGGTTGATGACGAGCGTATGCCGATAGGCCCCGATGACAAGGTAGAAATGAAGTCTGTTCGCTTTCGCACCCTTGGTTGCTATCCCTTGACTGGAGCAGTCGAATCCACCGCATCCACCCTGCCCGAAATCATCCAGGAAATGCTGCTAACCCGCACATCTGAGCGCCAGGGGCGCGTCATCGATCACGATGGCGCAGGCTCCATGGAAGAAAAGAAACGCCAGGGTTATTTCTAAAAGCCAGCACAGTCATTAAGGAACATGTTATGTCTCATCAAAGCGAATTGATCTCCACCGATATCGAAGCCTACCTTAACCAGCACGAAAACAAGGACATGCTGCGTTTTCTAACCTGCGGCAACGTCGACGACGGCAAGTCCACCCTGATAGGGCGACTACTGTTCGATACCAACCTGATTTACGAAGATACATTGGCAGCAATGCACAAGGACAACGACCGGGTAGGCAACGCAGGCGAGGCCCTGGACCTAGCCCTGCTGGTCGATGGTCTGCAATCCGAGCGTGAACAAGGCATCACCATTGACGTAGCTTACCGCTACTTCTCTACCGAAAAGCGCAAGTTCATCATTGCAGATTGCCCTGGGCACGAGCAGTACACGCGCAACATGGCTACTGGCGCATCCACCTGTGACCTGGCTATCATCCTGATTGATGCCCGCCGTGGCGTACAGACTCAGACCCGCCGCCACAGCTTTATCGCTTCCCTACTGGGCATAAAGCACATTGTGGTCGCCATTAACAAAATGGACCTGAAAGAGTACTCGCGCGAAGTATTCGATAACATCCGCTTTGAATACCAGCAGCTGGCTGACAAGCTGAATCTGCACAATGTGCATTTCGTACCTGTCTCCGCCTTGAACGGTGACAACGTAGTCAACCGCAGCGAGCACATGCCCTGGTACGAGGGCCCAACGCTGATGGAAATCCTGGAAAGCGTGGAACTAGTAGAAGACGAGAACCTGACTGATCTCCGCTTCCCTGTTCAATACGTGAATCGACCCAATCTGGATTTCCGTGGGTTTTGCGGCACCTTGGCAAGTGGTGTTCTACGCCATGGCGATACCGTCATGACGCTGCCTTCTCGAAAGACAAGCAAAGTGAAAAGCATCATCACTTACGAAGGCGAACTACAAGAAGCCTTTCCTGGTGACGCAATAACGGTGACACTGGAAGACGAAATAGACGTTTCACGCGGGGACACACTGGTAGACCCGGCAACACCGGCTGTTGTTGGGAAAGCCTTTAGTGCCCACGTTGTGTGGATGAGTGAAAAACCGCTCATCACAGGAAAGGAATACGGTTTCAAGCTCGGCACCAAAGTAACAACGGGCTATTTCACTAATATTCAACATGAAATAGACGTCAATACACTTGATACAATTCCAGGAACATCCTCCCTCGATCTAAACTCAATTGGCCAAGTTGATATAGAACTTACTGAAGATGCAGTTTTTGATAGGTACTGTAAACTCCCAAACACCGGTGCATTTGCTATCATTGATACGCTTACTAATGTAACCGTTGGTGCAGGTATGATATTGAGCCCCAAACCTTCTAAAAACGAAATAAGTCACCCCCAAAAGAGCTACAACCAAGCAGAAAAGAATTTGAATCGCTTTATCAGAGAAAATTATCCCGAGTGGGAATGCCGTGAAATATAGTTTAAGCAAGGCGCTCTTGTTGACACTTCTTGCACGAGCATTATCAGCGATTGGCTCGATAACACTTGGTATATTGCTAGCTCGGCTTTATGGCGCGCCAGGCTTTGGTATTTTTGCATTAGCACAAAGTGTGATACTCGGAGCCGCCATGATTGCAAGAAGCGGAACAAATAACGCACTAATGAAATATGCCGCTCAAACGACTAACAACGCTGAGTCCATTATCTACTTGAAATGGGGCATAAAAAGAACGGCAATCCCTACAACCCTTATAACAGCAATCGTATATCTCAGTGCGACTCAAATCGAGAAACTATCATCTTTAGGCGGTGTTGGCGAAGTAATCAGAGCCATGGCATTATCAACGCCACCACTGACATTG
Organism: Halopseudomonas salina; assembly: GCF_014637955.1. Taxonomy (NCBI): domain Bacteria; kingdom Pseudomonadati; phylum Pseudomonadota; class Gammaproteobacteria; order Pseudomonadales; family Pseudomonadaceae; genus Halopseudomonas; species Halopseudomonas salina. Next base: position 84,572 of record NZ_BMFF01000003.1, read on the forward strand.
TGTTTCGTCCTTTCAGGGTTTTTAAAAGGGCTTAGGCGCCCTGTCGCAGCAAGCATGCTAGAGAACGGTGCAATATCACTTGTTGCAACCGCAACAATTTTATGTGGTTGGTTGATATGGGGTATTTCAATAGAGGGAGCTGCTACTGCTTTCACGCTATCAACCTTTTTAGTACTATGTTACGGCTGCATTGCATTATACCTAGTATTGAAAAATACAAACAAAGAGGTACAGACAAAAATAGCACCAGTTAAAGAGCTAAACAAAGTTTCAAAGAACTTCATGGCTTTGAATCTAACACAGCTATTTCAACAAGTGGGCACGATAGTAATTGCCGGGATTCTCGTGAACGACCAAGAACTTGGATTATTCAGATCCGCAGAGCGGATAGCAATGAGTATCGGGATGATATTGATCGCCATAAACGCTATATACCCACCAAGATTTGCCACCACGCATAACTTAAAAAACTATAAAGCGCTAAAGTCACTGGTCCTGAAAAGCGCCCTCAGTGGTGTATTTTTAGCAACACCGATATACTTGATAATTATCATCTACGGAAGGGATATATTAGCTCTTTTTGGACCGGAGTTTGGAGCAGCATATCCGGTTTTGTTAATCCTCGCCACAGCTCAGTTCTTCAACGTCGCAACTGGATCCATTGGGTTTCTGCTAAACATGACCGGGCACGACAATCTAATGAAGAACGCAGCAATTATTTTGGTTCTTGTTGGATTACCATCTTATACACTACTAACGATGGGATTCGGGATTTATGGTAGCGCTATCGGCTTAGCAGGAGTAATAGTCGGACAAAACCTACTTAGCTTAGCCCTTATCTTCATTAAGCGAAAATCTATATTTGGAAACTGACAGATGTTTTTTCAAAATGCTTTTATCCGAAAGTTACTAATTTATTCCTACACATTAAAGACTCGACGAAAATTTACACCGGGAATGCCAAAGATTTTCCTAAATAGCATTCCTAAATCCGGCACACACCTAGTTACTGGCTTATTATCCAGCACACCAGGCCTCATCAACAGCGGCTCACACCTTGAAACAAGACTTGTAAATAAGAGATCCGAAGGTAACGCTCACAAAAATGAAAAATTTGATATAGACGAATCAATCTTCCAAAAACAAGTATGTAAGTTGAATGAGGGCCACTTTTTTAGTGCTCACCTACCTTATGACCCTTTAATTTGCGGCATAACAAAACAAAACAATGTTTCCACGATATTTTTAGCCCGCCATCCCGGCGCAATAATAATATCTGAGTATCACTATATAGTTAACTTGAAGCGCCATTTCTTACATCCCACATTAACAACGCAATTCAATTCCAGTAAAGACCAGATAGAAGCTCTAGCGACAGGCTTTGAATACTTGCATAATGGTACAAAATACCGACAACCATCATTCGAAGAACGAATGGCTCGCTTCAAAGACTGGAGAACAGAAGAGTCAACTTTCTATGTTCAATACGAAGAACTTATGAATGACCAAAAAAGTGTGCTTGCGGGAAATGATTCCGTAATTCTTCTTAATCTCTTTTCTCACATCGGCATGGTGGCAGATCAACACGAGATAGCAAAGATTATATCCGAATCAGTTAATAGAAAGTCGTTTACCAAACGCAAAGGGAATATATCTGGCTGGAAAAGCGAACTCGAACTATTAGCCCCGGACTCTTCTGTCGTAGAGAAAAGCATAAACCAATCAGCTACTTTATTAGGATACTAAGCACTCTAATGTTACCTCATAAGAAGTCGAGCGCACAGGTATCGTCAAGCCATTCAAAAAGAAATATGAATTTGCGCTTGATAGCACTTATATACCCAAATATTATAATATCATTATTTTTTCTGTTACTTTACACCCTAAGTAATGAGGAAGGATATTTATTCTGCTCGATTTCTTTTCTATGTCTCTGCGCATTTCTTCCGTCACAACTAAACAATAGAAAGATCGATGTCTTTGAACCAATTAATCTCATATATTTTGCAGTTTTTCTAGGGACCGCAGCCAGATCGTTACTTGTTACATTACAAGGAAGCGAAAAATTCGATTATTTAACCGAGGGCTTTTCCTTCAGCACAATTCTAGGTTTTAGCCCATTCCTTTTTTTAGGACTTCTCAGCTTAAATTTAGGATACTCGTTTCATAACAAAAGAATACCAATAGAAAGACTATTTCTTTTAAAACGAAAAATAAGCACAAATAAAATTCATGCAATTTTTCCTGTTGCGATATTTATTTCAGCAACAGGAAGCTTTCTATACCTAAAGACAATAAATCTCGACCTTAGTGATTTAACATCAATTTCAAACAAAAGAGCCATAGAGGTTGATGATGGCACTTACAGCGCATATGGTCATCTAAAGTTTCTTGCTTCTTTTGCAGAAGTGGCATTATATCTGGTGCTAGCGAGTGGACTAACAATGCTCAAACGCTCGCATAAGCTCTCAAACCAAATAATGATTTACACAGCATTCGCCTTCGCATTTATTACCCCTTTCGTATCAAGCTCCAGAATGGACATTATGCTAGTAGGCATTAACTGCTTAATTATTATCTATTATGCGAAAAATCGCTCTTTACCAAAAAAGGTATTGATAGGCACACTTGTATTTTCTGTTTCTATTGCTTCAGGAATGGGATATCTACGTGCAACAGCGCAAGGTAATGATGCATCAACTTATACCGACCCTATTCAGTCAACTGTAGGGTCAGGTAACTTCGTTGACTTAGCGCGAACCTCGATCATTATCGCTAACGTGCCTGAAAAAATGGATTATCTTTATGGTACATCCTTAATTTCTTGGATTACAGCCCCTATACCCAGAGTAATATGGCCAGAGAAGCCAAACGTCAGCCTAGGCCCTTCAGTGCGAAGTGAAATCTATGGCCTACCAACACTCAACAATGGTTTCCCCCCTGGAATTGTAGCTGAGGGATATATGAATTTTGGTTATATTGGCCTTATTATACTTCCTTTTCTTTTTGGCTCCATTCAAAAACTTTTGTATATGACCTTTAGAAATATAATAATTTCCAACCCTATTGCGCTGTTGATTTACATAAGCTTTCTATGGCGTTTTTCGTTCGGAGCAATCGGCCTGAATTTTTCACAAGCATTAGTTCAAGTAGCTACTGACATCGTCGTCATGGGCACACTATTGATACTCACAACATCCTCGGCGAGAAAAGCAAATCTGCAGAAGGCAAAGTCATTATGATAGACTTTTTAGTAATAGGTTCAATGAAAAGCGGTACTACCACACTCCATTCTGACCTTGCAACCATTGATGGGATTTACTCTCCAGCCAACAAAGAGCCCATGATATTTAATTCAGATAAAATCATGTCAAAGTCTGGCAAAAGACAGTATGAACAACTTTTTGGCGGCGCAGCACCTAATGATCTTAAAGGAGAATTCTCAACTACTTACACTATGCTTCCCAAATTCCCCGGCGTGGTAAATCGCGTGTTGTCTGTAATCGGTCCGGAGTTAAAAATAATATACTTGGTTAGAGACCCAATTGAGAGAGCACGCTCACATATCTACCACGACTTGCTCGCAGGACGCGTAAAGGGCAACATAAACGATTTAGCTAATGCCGAAACACGCTTCTGTGATGTCAGTAAATATCACTTCCAGCTTACTCCGTGGATAGAAGCGTTTGGTTATGAAAATATTAAAGTCATTCAATTCGAAAAATATATAAATTCGCGTTTAGAAACAACTTTAGACATAGCTTCTTTTCTGGGCTTAAAGTCACCAAATATATCCATTGACACCAACACCAAGTTAAACGTTTCATCCGAGAAGCTAGTTCCAATATCTTGGGTTGGCGCCATTGTAAGCAACAGAGATTGGTATAAAAATCTGGTCAAGCCATTACTTCCGGTCCAAGTCAGATCGCAACTCAAGTCTCTTTTAGCCCGGAAATCAAAAATCGATCCGGGCACATTTTCAAGCAATACTGAAACTAAGATTTTTGAACAAATTCATGACGACATCGAAAGGTTTCGCTTAGAGTGGGACATCGACATATCTTTATGGCAAACCTACAGCCGGCTTTTATCGAAATGAAAATTCTACACATAATAGAAAATTTTGATGATCGATATGGTGGGCCTGCTAAATCTATTCCGGAGCTTATACACTCCCTGCCTCATCGTACATCTTCTATGGTTACTAGCACTTTTCTCCGAGGGGACAAGCGCAATTCCCGGGCAAGACAGTTTCGCATACCTGTCCTATATTCCCGGGGAACAAAATTTCACAATTTTTATTTATCTTGTCGTTTTTACAAAACCCTCAAAGAAGCTCATATGGAAAACCATTTTGATTTAATTCATTTCCATTCCATCTGGTCTTTTCCAACCCTTGTGGGTTTTTTGTTTGCAAGGCTACATAAAATTCCGTATGTCATCTCGCCACGCTCAAGCCTGTTTCAGCAGTCTTTAGTTAAAAATCGGTTATTTAAAATAGTATTGCGGAAGATTTTTATTGATAGATTCCTGAAACAAGCCAAGGCTGTCCACGTCACATCGGAACAGGAAGCCAATGATTTCTCCTTACTTAAGCTTAATAATAATATAGAACTAATATCCAACGGTGTTTCTTCGGCAGAATTCATACCTCTAATTGAGAAACGTGCAGCACAACAAGCGCTCGGCCTATCAAGCTCACACAGATACATACTTTTTCTTTCGAGGATTGAAGCTCGGAAACAATTAGATCTACTGTTTATTGCTTATGAGAAAGCAGCACTTCCGAAAGAGTGGAAATTATTAATTTGCGGCACGGGAGAAACAAATTACGTTCAGACCCTAGTAGATTTGGCCGAAAATCTCAGGATTTCTGATCGAGTCATTTTTTGTGGGCATCTTGGTCTTGAAGCGCGCTTGATGGCCTATTGGGCATCAGAACTGTTTGTTCTTCCTAGCAAGTTTGAGAACTTTGGTATGGCAATAGCCGAAGCAATGGCTGCTCATTTGCCTGTAATTGTCTCCACTAATACACCGTGGAAAGACATTCAGAAAAAAAATTGTGGTTGGGTTATGGAGCCTACAGTAGATAAGCTTAAGGAAGCTCTGACCATCGCTTGCAATACGCCTAGCGCTGACCTTAAGAAAATGGGTGCAAACGCAGCTCAAATTATAATCTCTACCTACGACTGGTCTCAGTCTGGCGTGAAAACCACGGAGTCGTATGAAAACATTCTATACAAAAATTAAGCCATTCATTCGCCGGCACGGTCTCATACTCTCAATCTTTCGCTTACCCTTAAGATTTTTCCTTAAACTTGGAGATCGTATTAATACCCTTAGATGGCGGTTTTTAATCAAAAACATTGGTGAAGGGAGTGTAATACAACTCGGTGTAAAAATTGAAAATCCGATGCGCGTGCGCATCGGACGAAATTGTTTTCTTACTAAGGGCTGTGCACTCACCTCAGAAACAGCTATAGGGGTTTTAACCTTGAGTGAAGGGGTACAGATCAATAGCAATACCCGGATAGATCATACCGGTGATCTTCTGATTGGAGCCGGCGTATTAATTTCAGAAAACTGCGTAATTTATACTCATTCGCACGGTTATAATCCGCGTTCAGAACCTATTGCCATGCCTAAAATTATAGGTCCTGGTGTTTGGGTGGGATCGCAGTCAATCATATTAGAAAATTGTCAGCTTGTCTCTGCCAACAGTATTATCGCTGCCGGCAGTGTACTTACCAAAAGCTGCACTGACCGTGGTATTTATGGCGGCGTTCCCGCAAAATTAATTAAACGCTTAAACGAATAACTGGAGTTTCCATGATGAGCAACAAAGCATTAATAACAGGCATTACTGGCCAAGACGGTTCTTATTTGGCAGAATTCCTAATTGCAAAAGGTTATGAGGTTCATGGTATCAAAAGACGCGCATCGTCTTTTAACACACAGCGTGTGGACCATATTTATCAAGACCCACATGTCGATAATCAAAACTTTATTCTTCATTACGGTGATTTAACCGATTCTTCCAATTTAACAAGAATTATTCAAGAAATTCAGCCTGACGAGATTTATAACTTAGGCGCCCAGTCTCATGTGGCGGTAAGTTTTGATTCACCGGAATATACGGCTGATGTAGACGCGATGGGTACTTTGCGCATTCTGGAAGCCATCAGGCTGCTGGGCCTGGAAAAGAAAACACGCTTTTATCAAGCGTCTACTTCCGAACTTTATGGGCTTGTCCAAGAAACCCCTCAGAGAGAAACCACTCCTTTCTACCCTCGATCACCTTACGCAGTAGCTAAACTTTATGCTTATTGGATTACTGTAAACTATCGAGAAGCTTATGGCATGTATGCTTGCAATGGTATCTTGTTTAATCACGAGTCCCCACGCAGGGGCGAAACTTTTGTTACTCGTAAAATTACGCGTGGTTTGGCTAACATATCTCAGGGCCTAGAAAGCTGTTTGTTCATGGGCAATCTTGATGCCCTCCGTGATTGGGGACATGCGAAGGACTACGTTCGTATGCAGTGGATGATGCTGCAGCAGGACAAACCTGAGGATTTTGTTATAGCGACTGGCGTTCAGTATTCAGTACGTGAGTTTATTCGTTGGTCAGCTGCAGAGATCGGCGTGACCTTGAGATTTGAAGGCAAAGGACTAGACGAGATCGCTGTAGTCGAATCCATTACGGGAGACAATGCACCTGCGATCAAGGTCGGTGATGTTTTGGTCCGGATCGACCCACGTTACTTCCGGCCAGCTGAGGTCGAAACACTTCTCGGCGACCCGACGAAAGCTAAAGAAAAGCTGGGCTGGACTCCAGAGATCAGTGTGCAAGAAATGTGCGCGGAAATGGTACGGGAAGACCTGAAGGTAGCACAACGTCATGCCTTGTTGAAGCAGCATGGACACGAGTTGCCGGTGTCAATGGAGAATTGAAATGCAGCATGACAAGACATCAAGGGTATTTGTAGCCGGGCACCGGGGGATGGTTGGGTCAGCCATCGTCCGTCGTTTGCTCTCTGATGGCTACATCAACGTAATTACCGCTGGTCGCGATGAGCTTGATTTACTGGATCAAGGAGCGGTGCACTCCTTTTTCCAGGAGAATGAATTTGATCAGGTGTATTTGGCGGCCGCAAAGGTAGGGGGCATCCAAGCCAACAACACATTGCCTGCGGAATTCATCTACGAGAACCTGATGATTCAAGCCAATATTATCCATGCAGCTCACAGCCATGACATACAAAAGCTGCTATTTCTCGGTTCCTCCTGTATCTATCCAAAGCTTGCCGAGCAACCTATGCGCGAAGACGCCTTGTTAACGGGTGCCCTTGAGCCCACTAACGAGCCCTACGCGATAGCGAAGATTGCCGGTATCAAGCTCTGCGAAAGCTACAACCGCCAATATGGTCGTGACTACCGCAGTGTGATGCCCACCAATCTGTATGGTCCCAACGACAATTACCATCCCGACAACAGCCATGTGATCCCCGCTTTGCTCCGGCGTTTTCATGAGGCCTGCAAACGGGGCGACTCTGAAGTGGTTATCTGGGGCAGTGGTACCCCTATGCGCGAATTTCTCCATGTCGACGATATGGCGGCGGCTTCGGTGTATGTCATGAATCTGGATAACCAGACCTATCAGGCCAACACCAAACCTATGCTCAGCCATATCAATGTAGGTACTGGACAGGATTGCACTATCAAGCAGTTGGCGGAAACTGTGGCGAAGGTTACGGGTTTCAAAGGCGCGTTAACGTTTGACAGCTCCAAACCTGACGGCGCACCAAGAAAGCTTATGGACGTGTCACGACTGAAGTCCCTCGGCTGGGAGTCAAGCATCGAACTTGAGGAAGGCTTGAACAACGCATACGAGTGGTTCGTCGACAATGCTGCGAACGCACGGTCGCATTGATGAATATTGTTCTGTATGGCATCAACTATAGTCCTGAGCTAACCGGCATCGGTAAGTACTCCGGTGAAATGGGAGAATGGTTGCAGCGTTCTGGCCACCAAGTCAGCGTTATTACAGCTCCTCCGTACTACCCTGAGTGGAGAGTCAAGGAAGGTTTTACCGGTTCGAGATGGCATCAGGCAGATGAAAATGGCGTAAGAGTCACCCGATGCCCGCTTTACGTGCCCAGAGAGGTGAACTCCCTCAAACGCCTACTTCATTTATCCAGCTTTGCCTTGAGCTCTTTATTTCCATTGATAGCGCAACTCAGAAATAAACCCGATCTGGTCATTCTGGTTGCCCCTACGTTATTTTGCGCGCCGGGGGCTTGGTTGCTGTCGAAGTTAAGCGGCGCGACCTCTGTGCTGCATATCCAGGATTACGAAGTAGACGCCCTTTTTGGGCTGGGCCTAGCCAAACCAGGCATACTCAAGCGGTTTGCCTATGCCACCGAGCGCTTCCTTTTGCGTCGCTTCGACTATCTATCCACGATTTCCAGCGGCATGCTCAAGCGTGCCAAAGAAAAGGGGGTACCAGAGAACCGCCTGGTATTTTTCCCCAATTGGTCTGAAACTCACCGGTTCAAAGACATTCGTCCCTGCCCAGATTTGCTCCGCAAACTGGGTGTACCTGACGGCAGAAGGGTCCTGCTCTACTCAGGGAATATGGGTGATAAGCAAGGATTGGAACAGCTCATCGATGCAGCGGAGCGATTGCAAGGGAATGAAGATATGTTCTTCTTGCTTGTAGGTGAAGGCTCAGGCAAGCAACGCTTGCTTGAAAAAGCCAAGGGCTTGCAACTTGCGAACGTGGCGTTCGCTCCGTTACAACCTTACGAAGACCTCCCGGTCTTGCTGGCTTCTGCAGATGTACACCTGGTTGTACAGAAACGTGGTGCGGCTGATGCTGTGCTGCCGTCTAAATTAACGAATATCCTCGCAGTTGGCGGCAATGCTGTTATCACTGCTGACTCTGACACAACCCTTGGGCTGCTATGTCTAGACCATCCCGGCATTGCGGTTTGCATTGAGCCGGAGTCTGTAGACGCCTTGCTTACTGGCATCAACCAGGCCATGAAGATGCCTGCGAGGAATGCTATAGCCCAATCGTATGCCTCTGAGTATTTAGACAAGGAGAGTATTCTTCAACGCTTCATTGAGGAGGTTTCTTCTGATGTGGCTGCCAGATGACACATTTCGAACTGTAATAGCTAGCACTCCATTGTTCTCAATGGACCTGATCATCAGGAATCCAGAAGGTCGTTTGCTGCTGGGCAAACGAACCAACCGGCCAGCTCAAGGCTTCTGGTTTGTGCCCGGTGGTCGCGTAATGAAAAACGAAACTCTGGACACAGCTTTTGGGCGCTTGACCCAAACAGAACTCGGTGTGGTTATCCCTCGTAGTTCAGCAAGCCTGCTCGACCTCTATGAGCACTTCTACGATGATTGTGTTTTTGGTGAGGCTCCGGACACTCACTATGTAGTAGCAGGATACCTATTGGACCTTGCTGATCAGTCGCTGCTTGATTTACCGAAATCTCAACACAATGAATTCAAATGGTGGTCGCCGTCGGAGATGATCAACGACAACAGCGTGCACCAACACAGTCGGGATTACTTGGCTGCCCTGGCAAAGCACCCCAAAAAAGGATTATGAACATGTTGCAACCCGTTATCATGGCCGGCGGTTCCGGTTCACGTCTGTGGCCTCTATCACGCCAATTAAACCCCAAACAATTTCTCCGGCTTACCAGCGAAAAAGTCTCCATGCTGCAGCAGACCGTACAACGGTTAGAGAACATTGAAATCAGCCTACCTCTTCTTATCTGCAACGAGGAGCATCGTTTTCTGGCAGCTGAGCAGTTGAGGCAAATCGGCTATAAAAACGCTTCCATCATACTTGAGCCCGTGGGACGCAACACGGCCCCGGCTATTGCGTTGGCCGCATTACAACTGACCGCCAAGGGCGAGAACCCACTTATGCTGGTATTGGCTGCTGATCACCTCATCAGTGACACTGCTGCCTTTCACCAGAGTATTGAGCAAGCACTCCCGTTAGCTGAGAGCGGAAAATTGGTCACTTTCGGGATCGTCCCAACCAAAGCCGAAACCGGCTACGGCTATATTGAGCAGGGCGAAAGCTTGGGCAATCACGGCTATACCGTTGCCCGTTTCGTGGAGAAGCCAAACCTGGAAACGGCTGAGGAGTATCTGGCGAGCGGTAAGTTCTTCTGGAATAGTGGAATGTTCATGTTCAAGGCGCAGCGCTACCTTGATGAACTAAAAGCATTTCAGCCCGATATTCTGGAAGCATGCACTAGGGCCATGGACACGCCTTCACACGATCTCGACTTTACTCGTGTCAATGCAGAAGCTTTCGCAGCATGTCCCGACGATTCTATTGACTATGCAGTAATGGAAAGGACTGCTGACGCAGCCATGGTAAGCCTTGACGCAGGCTGGAGCGATATCGGCAGTTGGTCTGCGCTGTGGGAAGTCAGCGAGAAAGACAGCCATGGCAACAGTACTGTCGGCGATGTTATGACGTCGGATACTACCAATTCGCTCATTCGTTCTGAGAACCGTTTGATCGCTACTGTGGGTGTTAGTGACCTAGTCATTGTCGAAACCAAAGACGCCCTGCTGGTCGCTCACAAAGACCGCGTGCAGGATGTGAAAAAGATAGTTGAACGCATCAAGGCTGAGGGTAGACACGAGCACGCCAATCATCGCGAGGTCTATCGCCCATGGGGCGTCTATGATTCCATCGACAGCGGTCATCGCTATCAGGTCAAACGCATCACAGTAAAGCCTAGCGCTAAGCTTTCAGTTCAGATGCACCACCACCGCGCCGAACACTGGATTGTAGTGAGTGGCACTGCAAAGGTGACAAATGGCGAAAAGTCCTATCTCGTCACTGAGAATCAGTCCACTTACATACCCATAGGACAAGTGCACTCACTGGAAAATCCGGGAGTAATTGATCTTGAGCTAATAGAAGTGCAGTCGGGATCCTACCTCGGAGAAGATGATATTGTGCGATTCGAAGATATTTATGGGCGAAATTAAAAACTTAAAAAGCAGGCCTTAAACTTTATTAATTCTGTTTAATGACAACACAAGAGCAACGGCTATACATCCATCCTGAATGATTATACTTTTATTCTCGGTTGCAATATCTAATATTAAAAGTTCTTTATACCTCTTTTAGGCGTTAAGTTAACGGAGTCTCGACATTGGAATTGGACGCCATTTTTACCCTGATCACGGTTGGGGTGGTACTTGTTTCGCTTGCAGCAACACGCATCCCGGCTGACCTCATTCTGATGGGCGCGCTGGCTTTTCTGGTCATCAGCGGGATTCTCAGCGCCCCACAAGCTCTGGCGGGCTTTGCAAACACCGGGGTCATTACTATTGCTACGCTGTACGTAGTTGCCGCCGGACTCAAGGAGACGGGTGCCGTTCAATGGGTGGCATCACGACTGCTGGGGCAGCCGAAATCTGTACGCGGGGCGCAGGTCCGGATGCTACTGCCCACGGGTCTTCTCAGTGCCTTCATGAACAATACAACCGTTGTGGCCATGTTCATTCCTGCCATTCAGGACTGGGCTGCACGGCTGCGTATTTCACCTTCCAAGCTATTACTGCCACTCAGCTACGCCACCATTCTGGGCGGCACCTGCACGCTGATCGGTACCAGTACCAACCTGGTGGTTGATGGACTGCTGCAGAGCAAAACAGGAACGCACCTGGGGCTGTTTGAACTGGCCTGGCTGGGGGTGCCGCTGTTGGGTATAGGGGTTACTTTCCTGGTCCTTTTTGCTGACCGGCTTCTGCCCAATCGTGGTGGTGTAACAGAGCAGCTGGAGCAGGTGCGGGAATATGGCGTAGAAGTCGAAGTGGAATCGCCCGGACCGCTTGTTGGCAAGACCATAGCCCAGGCAGGCTTGCGCAGCCTGACTTACGGCTATCTGACCGAGATTGATCGCCAGGGTCGGCTTATTACCGCAGTAGAACCTGACCGTACGCTGCAAGCCGGTGACAAGCTGTATTTTATTGGCGCACCCGAGTGCGCTACCGAGCTTAGACGCATTCAGGGCTTGAAACCCGCCAATGGTAGTGTTCACAAGCTGGCCATCGCCAACCACCAGCGTTGCATTGTCGAAGTGGTCTTGGGCTCCGAGTTTCCTGCCCTGAACAAGACAGTGCGCGAATCGAAATTCCGCACTCGATTCAATGCGGTGATCCTGTCCGTTTCCCGAGAGGGTAACAGGATCCCCGGCAAACTCGGCGATATCCAATTCCGGGTAGGCGACACCTTGTTGCTGGAAGCCAGCCAGCAGTTTGCCGAACAATACCGATTCCGCAGGGACTTTCTGTTGGTCAGTGCCCTAAACGACTCTACTCCGCCCGACTTCCGCAAGGCGCCTCTGGCCCTAGGCATATTGTTGTCGATGGTACTGATCAGCGCGTTTAGTCTGCTCCCCATCATGGAAGCTGCTTTTATTGCGGCCGGCGCCATGGTGGCTACGCGCTGTATCACCGCCGGGAAGGCCAGGCGTTACATCGATCTGCCAGTACTCATAGTGATAGCAGCCTCGTTTGCGCTTGGCAACGCCATGACGGTGACCGGAGCAGCTCAGTCGATTGCGGGGCTGATCGTCTCAAGCGATAACATATCCCCTTGGCTGGCGCTGGCAGGCATTTACGCTTTAACGGTCTTCTTCACCGAGATAATTACCAATAACGCAGCTGCTGTGCTGATGTTTCCAATCGCCATGGCGGTGGCTGAACTTCTGGGAGTCAATTATCTCCCCTTCGTCATCGCTATCATGTTCGCCGCTTCTGCCAGCTTTATCACGCCACTGGGCTATCAGACCAATTTGATGGTTTATGGCCCAGGCCGCTACAAATTTACCGACTACCTGAGAATTGGCGTTCCGTTAAGCGCACTGATTGGAACTTCATCTGTAATATTGATTCCGTTCATTTGGTCGTTTTGAATTACACAAAAGCACGTTGGTCTTCTGGTCTGTTGATCATTCAATCCTGAATGCTCAGCCCGTATTGAGGGTATTCACTAAAATGCTGAACCGTGATAACGGTATAATCCGTTCAAATGAGCCTTTTCTGGCGGTCTTGCATCGGTGGCTGGACCTCTTTGTAATCGGTGCGGCCTTCCTCGCCGCCCTGTTGTGGCAAGGCACCCGGCAGCATCAAGATCACTGGATCAGCCTACTGGTCACATTGTTTCTGTTTTATCTAATCAACGACTTCAGCCGGCTCTACGGCTCCTGGCGTGGTGAGCACAGTCTGGTTGAGTTACGTAAGGTGGCTGGCAACTGGGCTGCGGCCTTCGCCGGTATGTTCGTAGCGGACTATTTCATCTTCCAAAACAGCCGGCTGCCGGATACCGACCGTATCCTGTGGTTTGTGCTCGGTTTGGCTGGGTTGCTGAGCTATCGGATCTTTTTCCGGGTGGCCATGCGCAGACTTCGTGCCAAGGGCTATAACACCCGTACTGTGGCCATCGCCGGAGCTGGTGAGCTTGGCCAGCGGCTGGCTGACAATATCATCGCCAGCCCATGGATGGGGCTCAATCTGGTCGGCTTTTACGATGATAAGTCAAATGATCCCGTGCGGTTGACCACCCATGAGCAGGATGTCGCTATAAGAGGCACTATGCAGGCCCTGGTGCGCGATGCAAGAGCTGGCATGATCGACAAGGTGTATATCACCCTGCCCATGCGCGCGGAGGAGAAGATCCGCCGCCTGCTTGATGAGCTCAGTGATACTACGGCTTCTGTATACCTGATACCTGACGTGTTTGTATTTGATCTGCTGCACGCTCGCAGTGAAAGTATTAACGGGCTGCCCAGTATCAGCATTTTTGATACGCCCATGGATGGATCGAACCGTATTATCAAGCGGATTGAGGACATCGTTTTGTCGCTGATCATTCTGGCGATTATTGCGGTGCCGATGCTGTTTATTGGATTCTGTGTGCGAATGACGTCCCGCGGGCCGGCGTTGTTCAAGCAGCAGCGCTACGGTATTGATGGCAAGCCGATTGAAGTCTGGAAATTTCGTAGCATGAAGGTGATGGAAAACGGCGCTAAGGTAATACAAGCGACCCAGGGGGATGCTCGGATTACGCCTTTTGGGGCTTTTTTGCGGCGTACTTCCTTGGATGAATTACCGCAGTTTTTGAATGTGTTGCGGGGTGAGATGTCGATTGTGGGGCCAAGACCGCATGCGGTGGCGCACAATGAGGAGTATCGGAAGTTGATCAGTGGTTACATGCTGAGGCACAAGGTAAAGCCAGGTATTACCGGGTGGGCTCAGGTGAATGGCTGGCGTGGTGAGACGGATACGCTGGACAAGATGCGTAAGCGGGTTGAGTGCGACCTGGATTATATAAGGCACTGGTCGTTGTTGTTGGATTTGAAGATTGTGTTTATGACGATTTTTAAGGGGTTTATTAATAAGAATGCTTATTGAGGGTGAGGGTCAAGGTCTAGATCAAGGTCAAGGTCAAGGTCAAGGTCAAAATGGATCCCCGCGTTCGCGAGGATGACGATTTCCTTCCACCACCTGGTCATTCCCGCGCCTCCTCGTCATTCCGGCCCCTCCCCGTCATTCCCGCGAACGCGGGAATCCATCTTTGGGCTTCAACAAAAGCGGGTTTCAGCCTTATTCAGGTGGAGCGCGGTTTCTGCGCCAAGGTCAAAATGGATTCCCGCGTGCGCGGGAATGACGGGGTGGTGGGGGGAAATGGCCGAGCGCATGCTCGGCTTTTGCGTTTGGGCTTACTGATTCTTGATGAAGTCGATCAGGCCGTTGGTGGAGCTGTCGAGGGGGTATTCGGGTTTGGCTTCGTTGCGGATGACGCCGAGGGTTTCGGTGGCGATCTTTTTGCCCATTTCTACGCCCCACTGGTCGAAGGGGTTGATGCCCCAGATGACAGATTGGGCGAATACCTTGTGCTCGTAGGCGGCGATCATGGCGCCCAGGCTGAAGGGGCTGAGCTCTTTCAGCAGGATGGTAGAGCTGGGTTGGTTGCCGCGGTAGCGTTTGTAGTCCGGTAGCTCGCCTTCGCCCTTCAGGGCATCCTCACCCAGGGCAAGCAAACGGGACTGGGCAAGGCAGTTGGCGAGGGCCAGTTCGTGTTGGCGCACCAGCTCTTCCGAATCGCTGTTGTGCATGGCCTCATGGTAACGCAAGGCCGGAGCGATAAAGTCGCAGGTCACCACCTCTGTGCCCTGGTGCAGCAACTGATAGAACGCATGCTGAGCGTTAGGGCCTACTTCACCCCATAAAACCGGGCAGGTGTGGGTCTGCACCATCTGGCCGTCGCGGGTGACGGATTTGCCATTGGATTCCATTTCCAGCTGTTCAAGGTAGGCCGGGAGTTTCTCCAGTCGGCCGTCGTAGGGCAGGATCGCCTGAGCGTTGATGTTCAGGCAGTTGGTATTCCAGATACCTATCAGTGCCATCAGCACCGGTATATTGTTTTGCCAGGGAGCGCTGCGGAAGTGGTTATCCATCAGGTGCGCCCCGGCCAGCAACTGATTGAAGCCGATCATGCCAATACGCAACGCGACCGGTAAACCGATACAGGACCAAAGTGAGTACCGGCCGCCTACCCAGTCCCATATCTGCAGTTGATTTTCCGGGTGAATACCCCAGTCGTTCATTTTCTGCTGGGCAGAAGACACACCAATGAAATGGCAGTGCATCAGCTCATCGCCGCCACCCAGGCTGCGCTCCAACCACACCTTGGCGGTGTTGGCGTTATACAGGGTATCCACAGTGGTGAAGGATTTGGACGAGACGATAAACAGGGTATTCTGTGGCTTGAGCAGCTTGAGCAACTGAGCCAGCTGACTGCCGTCCATAGAGGAAGCAAAATGGATACCCAGGGGCTTGTCACGTATCAGCGTGGAGTCGTTAAGAGCACGGCTAACCATCAGAGGGCCGAGGTCTGAGCCCCCTACCCCGATATTGACCACGTCGGTAATCACCTCACCGGTCATACCGCGCCATTGGCCATTATGAATCTTGCGGACCATGCCGCCCATTTTCTCCAGCTGGGACTGCACACTTGAGAACACGCCTGGCGCTGGATCCTGCAGAGCGGTATCGGCAGGTACGCGCAGCGCCCAGTGCATGGCTGCGCGGTTTTCTGTGCAGTTGATGGGCTCGGCACTGAACAACCGCTCTATCCACTCTTTGAGGTCGCAGGCATCGGCCAGTGAGCCGAGTTTTGCGAGTGCTGAGTTATCGAGGCGCTGCTTGCTGTAATCCAGCAGCATAGGCCCGTGCTTGACGTTCAGTCGTTTGAATCGTTCAGGGTCAGCACTGAACATCTCTGCCAGATGAGTATCCTGCAGGCGTTTGGCCTCGTCAGCCAGTTCGGCCCAGGCTTGCTGAATCGCCGCGTTGCCGGTATCCGGTATCGCTTTGAATGCATTCATCGCCCGACTCCATAATAGGTAAATCCGTATTCCCGCACCGTGGCAGGGTCGTAGACATTTCGACCATCCAGAATAACGGGTGTTCGCATAATTCGCTTGAGCCGTTCGAAATCAGGGCTGCCATATTGTGGCCAATGAGTGAGCACCATCAAACCGTCGACGCCTTCTGCCGCCGTGTAGGGATTGCTGGCGCTAACCAGGTCGGCACGGCTGCCGTAATGTTCGAGAAGCGCAGGGATGGCCTCAGGATCATGGATCTGTACCCGTGCGCCCTGGGCCCAGAGTGCCTCGAGCACGCGTAGCACCGGTGCATTGTCAATTCGGCCAGTGCCTGGCTTGAAGGCCGCGCCCCAGATGCCGATGGTGCGTCCTTGCAGGTCAGTGCGGTAATGCTTCCAGAGCTTGCGAAACAGCAGGTCCTTCTGCCGTTCGTTGATCTCCAATACTTCGTTAAGCAACTCGGAACCGACACCACTGGCTTTTAACGTATCGACCAGGTTGACCACGTTGCTGGCAAAGCCCGGCCCACCAAATCCGACCCCGGGATATAGATAGGCCGGCCCGATACGTGGATCGGCCGCCACGCCCTGGCGCACGTGCTCGATATCCACACCCAGGGAGTCGGCCAGATTGGCCATGTCGTTCATGAAACTGATGCGGGTAACCAGCATGCCGGTGATCGTGAGCTTGGTAAATTCGGCTTCACGCTCTGTCATGACCAGGAAACGATCAACTTCACGACTGAAGGGCCGGTAAATCTCCTTGACCTTGAGTTCTGCGTGGCCATCGCTGCACCCCAGTATGATTTGTGCCGGTTTGCGCAGGCCGTCGATAGCTGAACCTTCCTGCAGGAAATCGGGCAGGCAGACAACAGCGCTGGGATTATCTGGTGTTTCCAATTTGATACGTGACTGCAACAGCTCCGTGAAGCCCACCGGGAACGGTGACTGATTGATGATCAACCAGCGTCGGTCAGGTTTCTGGGTCAGTCGCTGGACGATATTCTCCGCTGCGCTTTCTTCGCCGGTATTCAGGGCTAGGAACACCGCTCGGCTATTTTCGTCCGGCAAGGTACTGAACTCGGAAAAGCTCAGGCGCCCGGCGGTGTGCTCGCCACTGATCAGCTTGCGCAGGCCCGGCTCGCTGTAGGCCGCGTGATTGGCCAATACGCGTTCGCGCACGCGGCCATAGGGTAGGCTTAGTGTCACGTCGTGGCCGACGGACGCCAGGCCGGCAGCTGTGACCAGCGCGCACAGGGTATCTCCGTATACGTCCAGATGCATGACAGTAGAGCTCCCGTTAACGGTGCGCGCGGATCAGTTGGGCAAACTCGTCACCCACCTGAGGATGGCGCAGCGCGTAGGCCAGAGTGGCCTGCAGATAGCCGATCTTGCTGCCGCAGTCGTAGGTTTTGCCCTGCATGCGGTAAGCATCTACCGGCTGCTCGCGCATCAGCGCGGCGATGGCGTCGGTCAATTGAATCTCGTTGCCGGCCCCCGGCTGGGTGGTTGCCAGCAGATCAAAAATACGGGCGGGCAGAACATAACGGCCAACCACGGCCAGGTCCGAAGGGGCATCGGCCTGCTTGGGCTTTTCTACCACACCGGTCATGGTGCAGCTCTGGCCGGCTGCAGGCGGCTTGCCGTCCAGCGCTACCACACCGTATTGCGAGACCTTGTCCATCGGTACCTGTTCGACCATGATCTGCGCGTGCTGGGTTGCACCAAAATTGCGCACCATGGTGGCCAGGTCTGGTTCACTACCGGCGGGCTGGTAGTAATCATCAACCAACACGTCAGGCAGCATTACTGCGAATGGCGAATCGCCAACGACTTCTCGTGCGCACAATACGGCATGGCCCAGACCGAGGGGTTTGCCCTGGCGCACGCTGATCACCCGAACGTCTGCTGGCAAGATCGAACGCAGCACCTTGAGAAGCTCGTCCTTGCCGCGATTGGCCAATTCGGTTTCAAGTTCGTAGTGGACGTCGAAGTGATCTTCAATCGCTCGTTTGGCCGAGTGATTGACCAGCACTATCTCCTTGATGCCGGCTGCTATGGCTTCATTCACCACATACTGAATCACCGGCTTATCCACCACGGTGATCATTTCCTTGGGAATAGCCTTGCTCGCGGGCAGAAAACGGGTGCCTAGACCGGCAACGGGGAGGATGGCTTTTCTTACTGACATTGTGCAGACCTATTGATAAATATAAGGTTTTTAATACATTTTGCAGTTTACATCAGCCAGTTCTGGTCAGACGTTCCATTGGCTCTATGGCATGCAATGGCACTTTCATGTGCTGCTGGCGATGTAACAGGTTTAATAGCAACACAGCACGTTCCATGCCATCTTGCCGGGTAAAGATGGCTTCCAGCTCGTTGAAGGGCCCTTTCACAATGCGCACACGATCACCTGGTTGCAGGATTGGCTTGATAGGTAAGCCCTCGCTGCGCGTTTTGATTGCATGGATGATTTCCGGCGCTACCGTGGTGGGCTGGTGGTCAAATCCAACCAGGCGCAAAACTCCGCGGGTGGAGCGAATGGAGTACCAGTTGTCCGAGATATAGCTCAGATGAATGAACATGTAGCCTGGAAAAAGAGACTCTTCGATACGAACCCGCTTGCCGTGACGCAGGCGCTCAACCGTATGGACCGGTCTATAGCAGGTAAAGTTCTGGTTTTTCAGATTCAGCTCTGCCCGCTCGTCTTGCCGAGCCTTGCACTGAATCAGATACCACTGGGAAACGTTGCGTTTAGGGGCTGGCATCCTGTCCTGCTTGCCGCTTAGACGGCGTTAGTGATTGGGGCAAAGAATGGAGGCGGATCGATCCTGATTCAGCAATCCAAGCGGGATGATGATAATGGGTCGTATGTGACACTTACAAGACTTGACACACAAATGAGAGCGTATAAAACCGAAAGGGTTCAACTCGGACTGCTCGGTCAAGGCACATTTACCACAAGTGTCTTTCCGGCCGAGACAGCGCGTGCCTTGAGCAGCGCGGCCAAGGTGGATTTGGCGTCTTCATCTCCATGCACCAGGCGCACCTCTTCAGGCCAGTGGCGCATATTGGTGATAAAACCAATCAGCCCTGCCTGATCGGCGTGGGCTGAGTAGCCACCCAGAGTGTAGATACCTGCTTTGATGTCATAGCGTTCTCCGTCCAGCTCTACATAACCGCCCTGGGGACCGTATTGCTGAATGATGCTGCCGGGGGTGCCGCGGGCCTGGTAGCCGACGAATACGACGTTGTGCCGTGGATCGTTGAGCATGGCTTTGAGGTAATTGATGACGCGGCCGGCGTTGCACATGCCGCTGCTGGTGATGACGATGGCGGGTTGTCTGGTTTGGGCCAGGCGGTTGACCATGGATTGGTGTTGGGCGTGGGTTTCGACTGTGAGGAGTTGTTCGAAGCCCAGGGGTTGGCGGCCGCTGGTGACACGCTTCAGGGCTTCGGCGTTCCAGTAGGGCGTTAGTTGGCGGTAGAGTTTGGTGAAGCGGGTGGCCAGGGGGGCGTCGAGGATTATCGGGATGTTTTGCCAGGTTTTTTGGCGGGTGCTGGTGATGATGTCTTCGAGTTCGTAGAGGAGCTCCTGGGTGCGACCTATGCTGAAGGCGGGGATTATAACTGTGCCGCCGTCTTGTAGGGCTTGTTCTATTACTTTTTGGAAACGGGCGCGTCTTGTGCGGCGGTTTTCGTGGAGACGGTTACCGTAGGTACTTTCGAGTACCACAACATCTGCTTTGTAAGGTGACTTTGGGGCGGGAAGCATCGGGGCGTGGGGTGCGCCGAGGTCGCCGGAGAATACGATGCGGCGGGTGCGGTTTTGCTGTGGGTAGCTTATGTCGAATTCCACGTAGGCAGAGCCGAGAATATGGCCGGCGCGTTGAAAGCGAATTCGGCAGACAAGATCTTCGCGCTCAATCAGGGTGACCCAGGTTTTATAGGGGTGGCCTTGGAGTCTGGGCTGTACCATCTCAATAAAGCGGGTGGCCAGGCGCTTGTCACGCTTGATACCTACCAGAAAAGCATCCTCCAATACCGTCGGCATCAGCATGGCTGATGGCTCGGTGCAGTGAATATCGCCCTTGTACCCTGCACCAAGCAGCCATGGGATACGCCCTATGTGATCGATGTGCACATGGGTAGCAACAAGCGCCCTGACGCTGGTCAGATCGAATTCGACTGCCAGGTTGTGCGCATCTGCGCCGTTACCGGAGCTCTCGCCGCCCTGAAAGAGCCCGCAATCAATCAGCAGGCTGTCCTGAGGGGTTAACCATAACTGGTGACAGGAGCCAGTAACGCCCTGCACTGCTCCATGGTGCTGTATGTGGGGGTATTGGGTATTCATATGCATTCCTTTGCAAATTCACTTGCTTTTTGAACGGCTATTGCCTTAACTGTGCCGCATACTAATCACATTGATCACAAATTGACGTGATCGAGCGCACACTTTTTGCTTGCACTTTCAAGCAAGGTATTGCCAGCAGGGTTTCCATTAACGGAGATCTGCGTATAATCGAATTTGAATTGCAAATCCGGGAGAATTAAATTATGAAAAAACAAATTTTTGCTCTGGTAACTAGTGGCCTGTTACTCGCTTCTGCGGGTGCCTTTGCTCAAACCCCAACAGGTGAAGCACCTGGCGCAAGCGCCAATGCTGGCCAAGGCGCTGGTAGCGGTGCTGGTGCAGCGCCAGGCGCAGCGCCCGGTGTTGGTACAGGCGGCGCAGCAGCAGGCGCAGGTGCAGCTGGCGGCCTTGGAGTTGGTACCCTAGCAGTTGGTGTAGCTGTTGCAGGGGCTGCAGCTGCTGCAGCTGCTGATGATGGCGGCGGCTCTACTGGTACCACCGGTACTACCGGCACTAACTGATAGAGTTTGTTGTCAGTGATGGAAGCCACCTGAAACATTGTTTTAGGTGGCTTTTTTATGTTCGATTCCGAAAATTCAAATAAAGACTCCATACGATGACCAGATTCCCGCTAGTCGCTTTGGGCGCTTCTGTACTACTTTTGCAGGCGTGCATGTTTTCCCCCGGTATGCACATGGACACGGACCGTTTGATCAGCGATGACTCAGCTGAAGACAGCATGGTAGAGATGGTGCAGATAACACCAAAGCTGATTGCCCAGGATCAGGCCAGCAATGCGGAAAAAACGATGATTCCACCTGAGCTGCTTTCCTATGAGCCAGAGAATTATCGCATTGGACCGAATGACGCTCTATTTATCACAGTCTGGGATCACCCTGAACTGACCACTCCTGGCGGCCCACAGCAAACAGAAGCGGCGAACGCCCGCGTCGTTCGTGACGATGGCACACTGTTTTATCCTTTTGTGGGTAACGTAGAGGTAGCAGGCCTTACGCTTGAGGAACTGCGAGAAATCATCACCAAGCGCTTGGCCCGCTACATCGAACAACCCCAGGTCGACGTCAATGTGCTGGGATATAACAGCCAGAAAATCGATATCAGCGGCGCATTTGTGAATCCGGGTTTTTTGCCAGTCGACTCAACTCAGCTCACATTATTGCAAGCTGTGGGACTCGCACAGATCGACCAGCAGCGTGCCGACCTATCCAATCTAGTATTGGTGCGTGACGGAGTCACTTACACTCTGGACTACGACCGCCTGAGCAGCAACGATAGCCGCATCGGTCAGATTTATCTGCGCGCCGGTGACAAGCTGCACATGGGCTTGAACGATAACCGTAAGATCTTTGTCATGGGTGAAGTAAGTGCACCTGAAGCCATCCCATACCGCACCAGCCGTATGACGCTGACCGAAGTGCTGGGTTCAGTTGGTGGCCCCCTGCCCACATCGGCTAGCGGCAAGGATGTGTATGTGATCCGTGGTGTCGAGAACCTCGCAACCGATAAAGCCACTGTTTTCCAGCTTAATGCTAAATCGCCCTCTGCCTTCATTCTGGCTAATCAGTTTGAAATGCAGCCACAGGATGTGGTGTTTGTTGGCGCTGCCGAGATCACACGCTGGAACCGTTTCATCAGCCAGTTGTTCCCCTCAGCTAACATCTTGCGCACCTCTGTGCTGATCAACGAAGACATCGGCAGCAACGATAACTGAGCAAGGGACTGGCCACGTAGTGAATAACCTCTTTCGTTTGGGCGCTAGCTGCCTGACGGCACTGTTGCTGTCAGGCTGTAACTCGCTGATGACCGATTCCTATGAGTCGATCAAGCTGGCAGTCAGTGGCCCTGAACCGCTGGTTACTGCCGAGTACGTCAATACTCTGGATCGACCTGGCTTGGTGGTTCAACTGGTGCAATCTGAAGCGCTACTCATCAGAGCCGCTGAAAGCCAGGGCACTGCCGAGTGGCACGGACTTGAGCAGATGCTGGTGACCCAGAACGGCCGAGTGATTCAGGCTGCGGGCCTGCCCGATGGGAGTGACGTACTGGCGCCAATGATGGCCGCTGATCCATTTCG
Organism: Halopseudomonas salina; assembly: GCF_014637955.1. NCBI lineage: Bacteria > Pseudomonadati > Pseudomonadota > Gammaproteobacteria > Pseudomonadales > Pseudomonadaceae > Halopseudomonas > Halopseudomonas salina. The sequence continues at coordinate 107,471 of NZ_BMFF01000003.1, forward strand.
CGGCGATCTTCGTACTATTGGGCAAGTCGAAGTTGTGCGGACCGTGGATTACCCGGATCGGTTTTTGACCGGCATTCCGCAAATCGCGTCCTATGAGTTGGGCCCAGAGGAAGCCATTCAGGTAATGGGCAGGGAAATTCAACTGCAACGCCTGGATGAAAACATAAGCATGCCTGCACTGGATTTCACCGCTACCAATTACTACTGGTTTGACCCTGCCACGGGCAAGGTAATAGCCAGCGTGCAACATGTTGCGCCAGGCCTGCCCCCCATGCGACTGACTGAAGTGCGTCCGGCGGGGTTTCAGGAATGAATCGTTCTTTTTTGAGTTTGGGGTGTTTTCTTCTTTTCAGTATTTTTTCAGTTCATGCTCTGGCTCAAACAGCAGGCAATAGTGAAGCTAGGGCCGCACTGCCTGACGAAAACAGGATAGTGGTGCAGATTGACGGTCAGGTGCTCAACCCCGGCACATTTGCGTTTCCGATGGGTGCTCGGCTGAGCCAGGCTGCTGCTACCGGCCAGGTGAGTGCCAATGCCTGGTTTCTGGGCGCCGCCCTTTTACGCAAAGACGCAGTAGAAGACCAGGTGCGACTCAAGGCTGGCGTTCTATTTGAATTGCAGGTCAACGCAGTACATGCCAAGGCAGAGGGTAACGCTCCCTTGCTGGAGCTGGCCGAGCGCCTGCATGCCCTGGTAGAGCCCATGCCTGTTACTGGCCGCGTAGTGGCTGAAATGAATCCCCTCGCTCAACTACTGCCGCAGAATAACCAATTACTGCGTGACGGTGATCAGTTGCGCTATCCGCGGCGCCCCGATCAAATTCGCGTGATAGGCGCGGTAAAACGCGAATGCGTCTTGCCTTATGTACCCGGCGAACAACCCGTTGCTTACCTGGAGAGCTGCCCGCGACATGATATGGCTGATCCCAGTCTTGTGTATTTAGTGCAGCCGGATGGAAGTGTCAGCAAGGCCTCCGTCGCCTACTGGAACGCCCAACCTGCCAATTTGGCTGTCGGGGGAATCGTTTTTGTACCGTTGCAACGGAATATCCTCTCGCCGGAAGCGACGGGCCTGAATGAAGATTTCACCGCACTGCTCGCAACACAGTATCAATTGGGAGGCCGCTTTGATGAGTAAAGCTGCTGCTTCCTCCCTTGTAGCATCACTGAGTATGGCCTGCCTTATCTTGCCAGCTCAGGCGCTCGCGGATCGTTACAGCACCACACAGCATGACTTTGGCGGTGTAGGCTTGTTGCAGACGCCGACAGCCCGTATGGCGCCCGTGGGTGAGTTTAGTTTTAATGCCAACAGAACATCACCCTACAGCCGTTACAGCGTTTCAGTACAACCGTTTTCATGGCTTGAAGGCACTATACGTTATATGGCAATCAGCAATAGGGAATACGCCGTATCTACTACTGGACAGAGCTATAAAGATAAGGCCGTAGATGTAAAGGTCCGACTACTGCAGGAAAACTATTGGTTACCTGACGTGGCCTTTGGTATGCGTGACGTCGGCGGTACCGGTTTGTTCGCCAGTGAGTACTTTGTCGCTAACAAGCGATTCTACGACCTCGACTTCAGTCTCGGTTTTGCTTGGGGCTACATCGGCAACCGCGGTGACGTGACCAACCCGCTGGCGATTTTGGGTGGTAACTTCAACGAGCGCCCCGGTCGAACCTCGGATCAAGTGGGTGATTTTAACCAGGATGCCTATTTCAAAGGCCGCCCAGGTATATTCGGTGGCGTTGAATACCAGACTCCCTGGGAACCCTTGCGACTGAAGCTCGAGCTCGACGGTAACGACTATCAATCTGAACCTCAAGAAAACAATCAGGCCCAAGACTCACCTATTAACATAGGTGCAGTCTACAAATACAGCGACGGCATCTCCTTTACTGCAGGCTGGGAGCGCGGTAATACCGCGATGATCGGTATTACCCTGCGTACCAACCTGTCTGATGCCTTGACGCCTAAAACACTGGATCCAGAGGTAGAACCGCGGCAAGCACTCCCCGCTGGTGTGAGCGCCAAAACCATAGACTGGGCTAATGTCAGCGATCGTTTGCGCGAGAATGCCGGCTTTGAAGTAGAAACCATTGAAGAAAAGAATGGCGAGCTGATCGTTACCGGTGAGCAAAAGGTTTTCCGTAACGAAGCCCAGGGCCTGGGCCGGGCCAGCCGGATTCTGGATAACAGCGCAGGCGAAGGCACCTATGACTGGTACACCCTGGTCAACAAGCCCCGCGGCATGGCGGTGACCGAGACCAGCATCGACGCGGGCAAGTTGCGCGATCTGCGTGATAACCGGATTGATGACGCTGAAATGCGCCGTTCCGTGGTAAATGCCACGCCAAGCGTTCTGAACACCGAGCTTCTGCACACCGAGCCTCTGGACAAGTTTACCTACGGCGTTTCCCTAGGCTATAACCAGAACGTGGGTGGACCTGACGGCTTTATTCTGTATCAGTTCCTGGCGCGTCTCACCAGTGAGTACCGCTTCAGTCGCAACCAGTGGATTCACACCAGCGTGGCTGCCAACTTGCTGGATAACTTCGACAAGTTCCGCTACGACGCCCCAAGCCAGTTGCCGCGGGTGCGTACCAATATCCGTGAATACCTGACCAGCTCGGATGTGGTGATCGAAAGTCTGCAATACACCCACACCAAGCGTCTTGACCGTGATCTGTATGCGTCTGCCTATGCGGGCATGCTGGAAAGTATGTTCGGCGGTGTGGGTGGTGAGCTGCTGTTCCGGCCGCATAACGATAACTGGGCTGTGGGTGTGGATGTGAACTGGGTGCGCCAGCGTGGCTTCAAGCAGGATCTGAGCTTCCGCGATTATTCCACCTTGACCGGCCACGTGACCGGCTATGTGCAGACCAGTTTCTACGATGTGCTGGCCAAGGGCAGCGTGGGCCGCTATCTGGCTGGTGATTACGGTGCAACGCTGGACCTATCGCGGCGCTACAAGAACGGTATTTCCGTGGGTGCCTGGGTAACGCGTACCAACGTGTCGGCTGAAGAGTTTGGTGAGGGTAGCTTCGACAAGGGCGTGTACTTCTCCTTCCCGTTCGATGCGTTCTTTGCCCGCTCGTCCAAGTCCAGCGGTACCATCGCCTGGAACCCCCTGACCCGTGACGGTGGCGCCCGCCTGGCGCGACGCTACCAGCTGTATGACATGACCCGTTCCGCTGACATGAGCCGTTTCAACGACGGCTACGACAGCCTGAGGGATTGACCGTGCTGATATGTGGGTAAGACTTATGCGCCAATGGGCGCGGTATCGCACGGTGTTCAAGGTTATATTTTTTACGGTACTCGGCCTGGGCATCTACCTGGGCATGAGCCCCACCCCGCCCCCGGCAACCGCTGGTTGGCACTCGTATTTCTATCACGCCGGTGGCCTATTCGCCTGCACGGTCCTCAACTTCCTCGCCTTCCCCAGGTGGTATTGGTGGGTGCGTGGACTGTTGATGTTTATGGTGGGTGTGGCTGTGGAATATGTGCAGAGTTTTCATCCGACGCGGTCGGCTGATATTACTGACATTTATGCCAATACGGCTGGGGTGGTTGTGGGGTTGGTGATGGTTTGGTTGTTTCAGTTGTGGCGTGGATCGCGCCGTCCCGCTCAGTAAGGCACAAACCCGCTTTTTTGAAACCCACAATGGATCCCCGCGTTCGCGAGGATGACAACCACTACCCGTCATTCCCGCGTCCTACCACGTTATTCCCACCCCCTCCCCGTCATTCCCGCGAAGGCGGGAATCCATTTTGACTTTAAAAAGCGGGTTTGAGCATTTGCACTCAGCTACGCTTCTTCGGCGGTGCCAATCCATCTGACGTTGTCACCACCTGCCCCTGGGGCGTGGCGGGTTTGCGTTTGGCGGCGGGTTTGCCGGTTTTGGGGCGTTTTTTGCCGTCTTTTTTCTTGTCGTCTTTCTTTTTCTTGCTACCCACCGGCTTACCCGAGGCTTTGGTTTTCTTCGGGCCTTTGTAGTTGCCGACCAGCTCCTTGATGGTGCGGCGCTCGAACTGCCTGCGCAGGTAGCGCTCGATGCTGCACATCAGGTTCCATTCGTGGGGTGCTACCAGGGAGATGGCGATACCTTCGGCCCCTGCCCTGCCGGTGCGGCCGATGCGGTGCAGGTAATCGTCGCCACTGCGCGGCATGTCAAAGTTGATGACCAGGTCCAGCTCGTCGATGTCCAGTCCGCGGGCCGCGACGTCGGTGGCGACCAGGACGCCTACATGACCCTGCTTGAGGCGCTCTATGGCCAGCTTGCGGTCTTTCTGGTCTTTCTCGCCGTGCAGCACGTATACACGCAGGTCCATGGCTCTTAGAACGCCGTTGAGGCGGTCAGCCATGATGCGGGTGTTGGTGAAGACGATGGCTTTGCCGGGGCTTTCATTAACCAACAGCCACTTGAGCAGCGCTTCCTTGTGGGCCTGGTCGTCAGCGGCGATAACCTGCTGGGTGATGGCTGGGGTGTCGTCGCGTACGGTATTGAGCTGTAACAGACGTGGTGTGCGCTGCACCTCTTCAACTACACGCCGCAGTGCTGCACTGCCCTTGGTGGCGGAGAACAGCAGCGTCTGTCGCTCCGGCGGGCAGGCGTTGGCGAGTTTCATCACGTCTTCGGTAAAGCCCATGTCGAGCATGCGGTCTGCTTCGTCGAGGACCAGTACCTGGATATCGGACAGGATCAAGCTCCCGGCGGCCAGGTGCTCGAGGGCGCGGCCGGGGGTGGCGATGATGATGTCGGGGTTCTTGCGCATCTTGGCGGATTGGACCTTGAAGTCTTCGCCACCGGTGATGAGTTCAGCCTTGATAAAGGTGAACTTGGCGAATTTCTGCACTTCGCTGATGATCTGCCGCGCGAGTTCACGCGTGGGCAGCAAGATCAACGCCCGCGGCGCCATGGCCTGGCTGTCGTCGGTCATCAGGCGCTGCAGAAGAGGCACTACAAATGCCGCTGTCTTGCCACTGCCGGTCTGGGCAATCACATGCAGGTCATCACCCGCAATCGCAGGCGGAATGGCTGCCTGTTGAACCTCGGTGGGTTTGTCGAAAGACAGTTCTTCGATGCCTTTGAGCAGACGTTCGTGCAGGGCAAATTCGCTAAACAAGGATGCTTCCCTCTGGTACGGCAGTAATCGGATTTGATGGTGGGTAGTGTAACACTAGACAGACATCGTCATCCTCGAACCTCTTAGACAACGTCATCCTCGCGAAGGCGGGGATCCATTTTGGGTTTAAAAAGCGGGTTTCAGCATTTTGTGTGCGGGTTTGCGAGCCAGAACCCAAGGTCAAAATGGGTTCCCGCGTGCGCGGGAATGACGCCCCCCCTTTCGTCATCCTCGCGTACGCGTGGATCCATTTTGGGTTTCAAGCAAGCGGGTTTCAGCATTATGTGTGCGGGTTCGCGGGCCAGAACCCAAGGTCAAAATGGGTTCCCGCCTTCGCGGGAATGACGCCCCCCCTTCGTCATCCTCGCGAAGGCGGGGATCCATTTTGGGTTTAAAAAGCGGGTTTCAGCATTATTTGGGCGAAAAGCTTGCATAAAAAAAGGGACATCCGAAGATGTCCCTTAAATCCCAAACAACTACTTGAGCAGCTTTACACCTTAACGAATACCCGAGGAGCGCAGGGCTGCCGGGGTAAACTGGTTGTAGCTTGGCTCGAAGTCGAACTGCGGTGCAGAGACTTCTTCGGTGTACATGCCCAGGGCGATGTAGCGACCGGCCAGCAGGTCATACAGGGTCTCGATGGAGTAACCCGGGATCTTCTCGTTGTAGTTGAAGGCGATATGGCCCTCGCCTACACGCCAGAGCGTGCCACGACCGTCGTAGTGATCAGCCAGGTTGATCATCCACGAGTCTTCGTCCATGAAGAAGTTACGCTGGGCGTAGATGTGGCGTTGGCCGGCTTTCACGTTGCCCTGAACTTCCCACACGCGGTGCAGCTCGAAGCGGGTGTGTTCGGGGTTGATGTGGCCTGCTTTCAGCACATCGTCATAGCTGACGTCACGCTGGGTCATCTTGTAGCTGTTGTAAGGTACAAAGACTTCCTTCTTGCCAATCATTTTCCAGTCATAACGGTCAGGTGCGCCGTTGTACATGGCGAAGTTGTCAGATGTACGCATACCATCCGATGCAGTACCCGGGCCGTCATAAGCTACCTGAGGTGCGCGACGTACGCGACGCTGGCCGGCGTTGTAAACCCACGCCA
>NZ_BMFF01000003.1:113850-250985 GCF_014637955.1 Halopseudomonas salina
TGCATTTACACGCTGCTTGAAGAACAGCAGGGTGTTGGGGATGCTCGCTTCGTCTACGTCATCCATCAGCTGCGGGTAACCCACTTCCTCTTCGAGCTTGATGAGGGTGTAGGAACCGTTGGTCTGCGGCATGGCCTGCATGTACCAGCGCTTGATGTTTACGCGATAGCGGGTGTTGTGGTTCCAGACGACTTCCGCACCCGACTTTGGAATCGGGAAGGCAAAGGTGCCGTGGGAGAAGTTGTCCAGACCGTCACCACCGTTTACCAGCTTAGCTTGACCGGCGGTCTGCTTGACCTGGTCGTAGACGCTTTGCGGGTAGCCTACAGAGCGGTGTGTCTCGTACACCGGCATCTGGAAGGTTTCCGGGTAGCGCTCGAACATGGCGATATGGCCAGGGGTCAGATTATCGCGGTACTGCTGGTAGTTCTGCGCGGTAATCACGAACTGCGGCTGTTCGTTGGCGTAAGGATCCGACGAGAAGTTATCGGGCAGATCCTGACCTGCGTCCGAACCGATACCGCCAGTCCACTCAGGGATGGTGCCCGCTGCGTTACCAGCCTTTTCAGCGCCAATCGGAGTCAGGTTGTTGCCCAGTTGATTGATTTCGTCCTGCGTCAGGCTTTGTGCCATGACGCTGGTTGCCAGAAGGCTCAAAGCCAGTCCGCCGGCACTCAATAGAGTTTTTTGCATACGCATCATTATTTTATCTCTCCAGTTGCCAGTCTTAGAACGTTACGCTAACGCTAGCCGATACAAAGTCACGATCAACGCTGGTGTTGTACTTGCCATCGAAGAAATCGGTGTAGCCGAGGCTGGCAGAGTACTTGTTGGCGTAATCGGCATTCAGGGTGAAGTTGATAGCCTTGGCGCCCTCGTTGAAGTTAGGGCCCCAACCTTGAACGTCGTGTGACCAGCTCAATGTCGGTGTCAGGTTGACGCCGGCAAATACGTTGGAGTAGTTGAGTGCCGCACGTGCACGGTAGCCCCAGGAGCTGCTCGAGTAGAAGCCATCGCTTTCGCACCAGCTTGCACCACGACCGGTGTTTTGCGAGAAACAGGAGCCATCAGCAACAGGAGACTGACCGAACACCGAGTCACGACCGTAGAAAGTAGAACCGTCTGCGTCGCTCAAACTCTCGATGTAGTTGTAACCAACTTCACCCACCAACGAGAGACGGCTGGCGCCGAGAACCCGCTCGATAAAGTGAATGGCCGTGACCTGAGCCTGATAGATACCATTGCGATCGTAACCCTGGATGTAGTCACCAGCCGCGTAGGTCTCGTTAGGACGACCAATGAAGGCGCCTGAGCCGGTGAGAGCCGCGACGCTCATGCTGCCGGAAGTGACCTGCATGGGCTGATTCGGGCGATAGCTGACCTCACCACTAACGGCCGTGCCGCTAATGTTGGTCGCAAAGCTCAAACCATAAATACGAATGTCTTCGGGATATTCAAAGAAATAACCCGCACCGCCGGCAAGACCGCCAATACCGACAAGAGGCCCCTGGGTGTTGCTATAAATCGGCGCGCGACTATGAATGTTCATAGCGTAGAAGCCGAATTCGGTGTCGTTCAGCTCTGCTGCGTAATAACGAAACGCCAGGCCGTACTGACCGCTATCGCTTGCATCACGATCTTTGCCGTCACGGGCAATGATACGACCGTTAAGGGTTGGATCACCCTGGGGCGAGTCAGAGCCACCTACTACAAGACGGTCGTTACAACCGGTAGCCAGCGTATCTGCACCAAAGAATGTGCCGCAGTTATCGATTGCGAAGGGAGCCCACTTGAGCTGGTAGAAAGCTTCAAGGGAAAGGTTGTCGGTCAGGCCCTGGGAGACGTACAGCATCTCGACCGGGAGCAGACCTTCCTTGATTTCAGCGCCGGGACGACGGAAAGCAGCCACGTCCACCGGGTTGATTGCGTTAACCGAATTCTGGATGAATGTACTCTCACCCCAGCTAACCACCTGGCGACCCAGGCGAACGTTACCCGGCGTGTTGCCGATGGTGTAGTTGTGATAAACGAACGCATCCAGCAGTGCTGTACCAGCACCCTTGACCAGCGGTGGACGACCGTCATCATCTACATTGTAGAATTCCTGACTGCCGTCTTTGATCTCGGCGTCGTACCAGTATTTGCCACGGAAGAACGCACCGGAATCACCGTAGGACAGTTCCAGGTCATGAACGCCGCGGAAGATCTTTGAGAAAACATCGCCTGCTTCATAATTCAAGCGACCGTCGTCTGAGGTTCGAGCTGCACCTTGACCGCCTTGATTCTCACCATCAATGACGGTGCCGACGTGGATAAATCGCTTGTCTGCGCTTTGCGTAGACATACTCGCGCCGATAGAAAGCTGCGAGTCAAACTGCGCCTGAACGTCACCAATATTGAAAGCTACTGCACCTGCTGAACCCGAGAAGCTGGCCAGACCGATTGCCAGAGGCAACGCTGCGAGCGACCAAGCATGCATTTTTTTTGTCATTGTGCTGCTCCGTTAGATTGAATCATGGATACCAGCTAGCCCGGAGGTGTCTGGCATCGGAGACAAGTCTGTCACGGAGAATGAATTTGATTTGTCCGAAAAGGACTAATTCTTGGCCCCAAGGGGACATTCATTCAATGAATGTCCTTTATTAACCGCATGCAATTATCTGTTCCATTCTTTTGCATAATCGGTCTATTTGGCTTATGTTGACGATAGAAAGACCCAGAGTGAGACAAAAAATACAAGAATAAAACTGAGAGACTCTCCCGCATGAACCAGATCCTCCATCCGCTACCCTGTGAGCGGCTGCAAGAACGGGCATTTTGGGCTCAGGGCATAGGCCAGACCCTCGCAAAAGAATATGGCAAGTCTACTGACGACTTACCCGATGACCTGCAGCAGTACTTCGAACCGACAGACCTCAGCTCGGTGCAAATCAGCCAGACTGATATGAACCGCCTGTGGCATGCCGCTGGCAATCTTGCTCAGGACGATTGTTTTGGCCTCAAAATGGGACAGAACTATCGCTCCAATACCCTCAAGGTACTGGGCCTGGCCGCCGTTTCCAGTGCCACTGTGGGCGATGCTCTGCAGCGAGTGATTCGTTTTTTCTCCGTGTTCAGTACTCAGGTTCAGCTGTATTCGGTGGAAGACGATCAGCACATAACCGTCTATTTTCAGCCCCGCGGCACCCCACATCCGATGCACATGGAAGCCCTGTTGTCCCATTGCAAGCACATATGGGATGCACTGGGGCCGGCTACCAGCTCGATGGTGCTGGAAACCCGCTTGATTGGGGACCATGAACGGACACGCACGACCTGCGAAAACATCTTTGGCAAGCGTATCCGACCGGGCAGCAAACGGGTGGCCGTCAAGTTCAACAGACACATGATGAACACGCCCCTGCCCGCCGCTGATGCTTTTCTGGTCAAGCGTCTGGATGCGACGCTGGAGGATATGCTTGGGGCCGTGCCCAATATCGATTTTGCCGAGCAGGTGAAGCAGCGGATCCGCGTGCTGGTATCAGAACGTGAGGTGTCGGAAGACCTGGTGGCCACCCCCTTCAACATGAGCCCCAGGCATTTGCGCCGCAAGCTGAGCGAGACGCAGACGACCTATGAGAAGTTGCTGGATGAAGTGCGCATGGAGTTGGCTATTCGGTTGATCCAGGACGGCAAGTTGAACCTGGGCCGTATTGCCTTCGAGCTGGGGTTTCTGGATCCGAGCAGCTTCACCCGCGCCTTCCGCCGCTGGACCGGCATGAGCCCCACCGCCTTCCGCTCCCAGTCCCGCCAGGGCGGTAGTGTTACCGCTTGACAAACCCTTAAGGTCAAAATGGATTCCCGCGTTCGCGGGAATGACGGGGTGTGGGGCGGGAATGACCTCCCCCATCGTCATGCTCGCTTCCCCAGACTGTCAACCTCGCTTCCCCCACCGTCATCCTCGCCTTCACCCACCGCTATCCTCGCTCCACCCACCGCTATCCTCGCCCCACCCACCGTCATCCTCGCTTTCCCCATCGTCATCCTCGCGAAGGCGGGGATCCAAGCGGTAAACCAGCCACAGCAACGCCCCAGACATAATACCGCCCTCCAACCAATCGTCATCCTCGCGCACGCGGGGATCCATTTTGGGGGTAAAAAAAGCGGGTTCAGCATTATGTTTACGGAAATGCAGACAAAAAAAGGGAGCCCGAAGGCTCCCTTTCTTATTGCCCGAAGGCGACCAGCTTAGCGGATACCCGAGGAGCGCAGGGCTGCCGGGGTAAACTGGTTGTAGCTTGGCTCGAAGTCGAACTGCGGTGCAGAGACTTCTTCGGTGTACATGCCCAGGGCAATGTAACGACCGGCCAACAGGTCATACAGGGTCTCGATGGAGTAACCCGGGATCTTCTCTACGTAGTTGAAGGCGATGTGACCTTCACCAACGCGCCAGAGAGTACCACGACCATCGTAGTGGTCAGCCAGGTTGATCTGCCAGGAATCCTCGTCCATGAAGAAGTTACGCTGGGCGTAGATGTGACGCTGACCAGCCTTCACGTTGCCCTGAACTTCCCACACGCGGTGCAGCTCGAAGCGTGTGTGCTCGGGGTTGATGTGACCGGCTTTCAGTACGTCGTCATACTTCACTTCGCGCTGGGTCATCTTGTAGCTGTTGTACGGAACGTAGATTTCCTTCTTGCCAATCATCTTCCAGTCATAACGATCAGGTGCACCGTTATACATGGCGAAGTTGTCAGAAGTACGCATGCCGTCCGATGCAGTACCCGGGCCGTCATAAGCTACCTGAGGTGCGCGACGTACGCGACGCTGGCCGGCGTTGTAAACCCACGCCATGCGTGGCTCTTTCAACTGGTCCAGGGTGTCGTGTACCAGCAGTACGTTACCTGCCAGACGCGAAGGCGCGTTTACACGCTGCTTGAAGAACAGCAGGGTGTTAGGAATGGTCGACTCGTCGACGTCATCCATCAGCTGCGGGTAACCCACTTCCTCTTCGAGCTTGATGAGGGTGTAGGAACCGTTGGTCTGCGGCATGGCCTGCATGTACCAGCGCTTGATGTTCACGCGGTAGCGGGTGTTGTGGTTCCAGACGACTTCCGCACCCGATTTTGGAATCGGGAAGGCAAAGGTGCCGTGGGAGAAGTTGTCCAGACCATCACCACCGTTTACCAGCTTGGCTTGACCGGCGGTCTGCTTGACCTGGTCATACACAGCTTGTGGGTAACCGACCGAGCGATGCGATTTGTAGACCGGCATCTGGTACGTCTCGGGGTAACGCTCGAACATGGCGACCTGGCCAGGAGTCAGGTTTTCGCTGTACTGCTGGTAGTTCTGAGCAGTAATCACGAACTCTGGCTGCTCGTCGGCAAAGGGGTTGGACTGGAAGTTGTCGCCAATCATCTTGCCTGCGTCTGGACCCAGACCACCAGTCCACTCGGGAATGGTGCCTGCAGCGTTACCGGCTTTTTCTGCACCGATAGGCGTCAGGTTATTACCCAGCTGATTGATTTCGTCCTGCGTCAGGCTCTGGGCCATGACGCTGGATGCCAGGAGGCTTAAAGCCAGACCACCAGCACCCAGTAGGGTTTTTTGCATCTGCATCATTATTTTTATCCTCAGTTGCCTGTCTTAGAAATTCACACTGACACTGGCGGATGCGAAGTCGCGATCCACGTTGGTGTTGTATTTGCCATCAAAGAAATCGGTGTAGCTAAGGCTGGCAGTGTACTTGTTAGCATAATCGAAGTTCAGACCGAGGCTGACAGCCTTGGCGCCTTCAGTGAAGTTTGGACCGTAACCCTCAATATCATGCGACCAGGTCAGGCTCGGGCTTACGTTCACGCCTGCGAAAACGTTGGAGTAGTCCAGAGCAGCGCGTGCGCGGTAGCCATAGGACCAGTCAGTGTAAAAGCCATCGTTCTCACACCAGCTGTTCTGAAAGCCTTCCGAGCCATCATTGCCGGTTTGAGACGCACAGGTGCCTGCAGCCAAGGGTAATCCGTTAGCACCAACTTCGCCTGCTTGATACGGGCTTTGGCCGAACAGTGAATCACGACCATAACGAGTGTCGCCAAGACCGCCAATATAGTTCACGCCGGCTTCACCAACCAGAGAGAGGCGGCTTGCACCGAGCACTCGCTCAATAAAGTGAATGGCTGTAACTTGAGCCTGGTAGAACTCTTTGCGGTCATAGCCTTTCAGGTAATCGCCTGGGGCGAGCTGACCAGCCAGATCACGGTGAGTGTTATCCTGACCAAGACTTAGAGCAGTACGGCTCATATCACCAGTATTGATCTGCATAGGCATGTTGGGACGATAGCTGAACTCGCCACCGACAGAAGCTGGGCCGACCATGGTCTGGAAGCTTACGCCGTACAGGCGGATATCTTCTGGGTACTCGAAGAAATACCCTGCGGCGCCAGGTGTGCCGTCAATACCAGCAATGGTTCCGGCTTGGAGTAGAGCCAATTGAGCGTTAAGTGCGTTCTGCAGTGCAGCGATAGTCGCCGCCGGTGCTCCGTCAGCAACTGCTTGCTGCAATTGACCACCGATGGCAGCAGCTGTACCGCCGGGAACCAGACGATTACCTACGGTATTGCTGTAGAAAGGTGTACGGCTGTGATAATTCATCGCGTAAAAGCCGAATTCGGTGTCATTCAGCTCTTGAGCAAAGTAGCGAAAGGCAACACCGAATTGACCATCATCACTCGCGTCACGATCTTTCTCTGACCTGGAGATGATTGCCGAACCAGTGGTGTTATTACCCTGAGGATAGTCTGGCCCGTTTACGACCAAACGATCGTTACAGCCGGTAGCCAGGGTATCGGAACCAAAAAAGGTACCGCAGTTATCGATAGCGAAAGGTGCCCATTTGAGCTGGTAGAATGCTTCCATGGACAGGTTGTCGGTCAGACCCTGGGAGACGTACAACATCTCGACAGGCAACAGACCTTCCTTAATTTCCGCGCCTGGGCGACGGAAAGCGGCGACGTCAACAGGGTTGATCGAGTTGATCGAGTTCTGGATAAAAGTACTTTCACCCCAGCTCACAACCTGGCGACCCAGACGTACGTTACCTGGGTTATTGCCAATAGCGTAATTGTGGTAAACGAAAGCGTCGAGCAATGCTACGCCAGCACCTTTGACCAATGGTGGGCGACCATCATCCTGAATATCGTAAAAATCCTGGCTGCCGTCTTTGGTTTCAAAGTCGTACCAGTACTTGCCACGGAAGAACGCGCCGGAATCACCATAGGTGAAGCCCAGATCATGTACGCCTCGGAAGATCTTGGAGAAGAAATCACCAGACTCGTAGTTGAGGCGGCCGTCATCAGATGTACGTGCTACGGCCTTACCGTCCTGATCCACACCATCTACAGTGGTAGCATTGTGAATAAAGCGCTTGTCGGCGTCGGTAGTCGACATGCTGGCGCCGAGGGACAGTTGCGAGTCGAACTGAGCGCGAACTTCACCGATGTTGAAAGTAACTGCGTTAGCTGAACCGGTAAAACTGGCCAGACCGATTGCCAGTGGCAAGGCCGCGAGCGACCAAGCATGCATTTTTTTTGTCATTGTGCTGCTCCGTTTGGGTGACATGAACCTGTGTATCTGAAGACACGTTCAGGACAGAGGCAGTCTGGCATGCACTCCCCGTCGAAGACTTGACTTTGCAGGCCAATTTAATTGACTCTGCCGGCCATTCAGCTGATGAATCAGAATTAAATCTGTGCTTTCATGGATTGACACCTGAGGTCATTGAGTGGCGGATGCAGCATACCGCTCTGTACGGTGCCGGACCTCGACGAGCCTTCTGGGCCGGGTGTTTCGAAAGGTAACACCTTGCGCAATCAAAGGGCAGCACCCTTTTAAAGTAGCATGCTCCAAGGGTCACCCGAATGGGTTAGAGGATCGAAACAACGATCTGCAAAATCAGCACTAGCCGTTCCGCCAAGCGGAATGCGATTTCGTATAATCTACAGGGATAATCTCGACTGTATTACTGCGCGCACCACAGCTTTTTGTTTTAGACCTTGGATCATCCATCGGGAACCAGACATGTTGGATAGCTCGAACTCACAGACAGGAACAAGAACAGGGGAACGGGCGCTTTGGGTTCCATTGATCAACCAGGCCCTGCGTCAATACGAATGTTCCCTTGCCGATTCAAGTGTGGTGCAGAGCCTGTTCGGGGGCATGCCGCCCTCCTCCGGCTTTATCGATCAGGCTTCCTGCTCGCTGCTGTGGGCAGAGGCCGCGCAACTGGCCGACGATCCCCTGTTTGGCATGCGCATCCACAGGCTGTTCAACCCTACCTCGCTTAATGCGATTGCCCTGACCAGCCAGGCCAGCCCGACGCTGGGCACGGCCTTGACCAACCTGATCCGCTTCTTTCCGATCGCCAGTACCCAGGTGAAGCTGGAGACCCGCAAGGGTGAAGACGCCATGTTGATGGTATTGCGCGCCCAGGGCGAGCCCCATCAGCAGCACCTCGAGGCGCTGGTCGGCTACCTGTGCCATCTGGTGCACAAGCTCGATCAGGACAACCTGGGATTGCTCAAGGGCGTGGCCCTGGCACGCAGCGATGCCGGCGAACTCGAGATGTGCGCGCGTCTGCTGGGCTGTCCGGTCAGCGCCAGCACCGAGGGTTGCTATCTGATGCTGGAGGAAACCCTGCTCGCCAAACCCCTGGCCAGCGCGGACTCCTTTCTGTTGCCGCGGTTTATCGAGGCCATGGAGGATCTGCTGGCCAATATGCCGAGCAATGACCTGGTTGAGCAGGTCAAGCGGCGTATTCAGGTGCTACTTGGGTCTGGGGATATGTCCGAGGAGCGGGTTGCGGTGCCGATGAATATCAGTCCGCGGCATTTGCGCCGTAAATTGAGCGCCGAGGGCACCTCTTACGAGCAGCTGGTGGATGAGGTGCGCAAGGAAGGGGCCATCCGGATGATCAGCCAGGGACAGTTGTCCCTGACCAGCATTGCCTATGAACTGGGCTTTCTGGACCCCAGCAGCTTTACCCGCGCATTTCGCCGCTGGACCGGCATGAGCCCCACGGCGTTCAGGTCAATGCAGCGCGGTGCCGACTCCCGACAACCCGCCGGGAACTGACAGCACCTGGCACCACCCGGCAGGTTATTCAGGCTTGACGAACAACAGCGTCATACGGTCGCTTTCGCCGATTCCCATGTACTGAATCCGGTTCTCATTGCCCCCGCGCAGGGTGGGCGGCAGGCTCCAGACGCCATCAGGGTGGTCACCCATGTCCTGGGGGTTCTGGTTGATCGCGCTGCGCGACACCAGCTCGAAGCCCGCTTCCAGCGCCAGCTCGGTGACAAGTTCTTCCGACACGTATCCGGTATCGATCATCTCCTGCAGCTCGACACCCGGCCGCGCGCGATGCTCAACCAGGCCCATCATGCCGCCGGGCTTGAGTACATCGAACATCTTGGCAAAGACCGTGCGGGTCTCGTCCATGCCGACGGCGAGCCAGTTGTGCACATTGCGAAAGGTCACCACACGGTCTGCAGTGCCCGACTCGGCTATCGGGTTGTTCGGATCGTAGTCGAGGGTGGCCAGATCGACATTCTCGTAGACGTCGCGGCGGCTGAGCAGGCGCTCGTAGTCCGCGCGCGATTCCTTGAAGAACTCAACATCGCTGTCTTCCGGGAAATGCGCTGCGATCAGTTTGCCTTCCTCATGCAGCAGAGGCGCGAGGATTTCGGTGTACCAGCCGCCGCCTGGCCATATCTCGACCACGGTGTGATCATCACGAATGCCGAAGAATTCCAGGGTCGGCTGCGGGTTGCGGTGGGCGTCGCGCATGATGTTGGAGATTGAGCGTGTGGTGCTGCCCACCGCATCGCGTATGGCCGCGGTGTCTTCAAAACTCAGCACGGGTGGCTGGATGGTCGACAGCGGCGCGGCGCTGGTGGGCGGGGTCTGAGCCATCACCGGTGAGACCGCAGACATGCCGAACACACACACGGCTCCGATTAAAAAATGGCGCATTGTCTTCTCCTGACTGGTTACTTGTTACATCCAGCCTAACAGTTGGATACACAAGGTTCATGTTTGCCATGGGTTTTTTGCTACCAAGCTGTAACAATCAGTCACCTGTTGAATCAAAAAAGTGACCACCCTGGCGATTCAGTGGCAACTCACTCAAATGGAGCATCCTGTGCGCGACACGCTACCGCTTCTGGACAATCTATCGTTCCCGGCGATTGCCCGTTCCAGCCTGCAGACGCTGCAGGTGAATCTGACGTACACCTGCAATCAACGTTGCCTGCATTGCCACGTGAACGCCGGCCCGACACGCACCGAAGCGATGAGCGATCAGGTGCTGGCTACCCTGTATGACGTTATCGACGCCCATTCGGTTCAAATACTGGACCTCACCGGCGGTGCGCCGGAGATGCATCCGCGGTTTCGCGAGATAGTCGCCCATGCCCGTCGGGAGGGTTTGCAGGTTATCGACCGCTGTAATCTGACCATTCTGACCGAGCCAGGTTACGAAGGTTTGGCAGAGTTTCTGGCCGAGCAGCAGGTGATCGTCTCCGCTTCCCTGCCCTGCTATTCCCGCGACAACGTTGACAAGCAGCGTGGCGATGGTGTGTTCGAGCGCAGTATTCAGGGTCTGCAGATGCTCAACGCTTTGGGTTACGGCCAGCCGGACAGCGATCTGCAGCTAAATCTTGTCTACAACCCCCAGGGCCCCAGCCTGCCACCACCCCAGGCAGCTCTGCAGGCGGACTATAAAAGCCATCTGCTGGAAGACTTCGGCATCGTGTTCGACCAGCTGCACACCATTACCAATCAGCCGATCGCACGCTTTGGCAGCACCCTGGTCAGTAAAGGCCAGTTCAACGACTACATGCAGCTGCTGCGTGACAACTTCAGTGAACAGAACATGGCGGGGTTGATGTGCCGCACGATGGTCAGTGTGGATTGGCAGGGCTATCTGTATGACTGCGATTTCAACCAGATGCTGGATCTACCCATGAATCTGCTCGCCCGGGACCGCAGCCATCTGAGCGATTTGCTGGGCAGTAATGTGGAGAACAACCCCATAGTGACCCGCGACCATTGTTTTGCCTGTACCGCCGGGCAAGGGTCCAGTTGTGGTGGGGCGTTGGGGTAGGTTTCGGAGTGGGTTTCCGGGAGTGTCGAGTTCCATCTCGACCAGCGGTGTGGCTGCTACCACTCTGCCGAGGTGGAACTCGGCCATTCCCGGGGGTGGGCTTCCGGGAGTGTCGAGTTCCATCTCGACCAAGGGTGTAGCTGCTACTACCCTGCCGAGGTGGAACTCGGCCATTCCCGGGGGTGGGCTTCTGGGAGTGTCGAGTTCCATCTCGACCAAGGGTGCGGCTGCTACTACCCTGCCGAGCTGGAACTCGGCCATTCCCAGGGGTGGGCTTCTGGGAGTGTCGAGCTCCATCTCGACCAAGGGTGTGGCTGGGACCACTCTGCCGAGCTGGAACTCGGCCATTCCCAGGGGTGGGCTTCTGGGAGTGTCGAGTTCCATCTCGACGGGTTTGAGTTTGACCGTAACAACAACTTGACGATGGAAGCAGCATGCAATTGACCAGCTGGGTGGGCGTGTTTTTTTGGGGATTTCTGGTGGTGTACGGGGCGATGATGTATTGGTTGTCGCCCCGCACCGTGACCCTTGGCGGTTTTTTCAATGGTGAAGACAGCGCTGGCCGCAAGGCGTCCCCTTTTCTGTTGACCACCAGCATCTTTATCAGCTGGATTTTCGCCAAATCGGTCACCAACGCCGCTAACCTGGGCGCCGAGTTCGGCCTGGTCGGCGGTCTGGCATATGCCACTTACTGGCTCTCCATTCCTCTGTGCGGACTGGTCATCTACCGCTTGCGCCGCCACTTTGGCGCGACCGGCATGGTGCAGTTTCTGACCTCCCACTATGGCCGGGCCGCGGCGTTGGCCTTTACCGCCGCCATCCTGATCCGCCTGTTCAACGAAGTGTGGAGCAACACGGCCGTGGTCGGTGGTTACTACGGTGAAAGTGGCAGCATCGAATTTATCGGCGCGGCCCTACTGTTTACCGCCGTCACACTGGCCTACAGCCTGCGCGGCGGGCTGCGCAGCTCCATTCTCACTGACGCGGCCCAGGCGGCCATCTTTGTGGTGGCTCTGGTCGCCGTGCTGGGCCTGGTCCTGCCGCAACACTCCCCAGCCGAACTAGCCAGCACCAGCAACTGGGCTTTGAACGCCGGCGTGGATCTGCTGCTGGTTGCCTGTCTGCAACTGGTCAGCTATCCCTTCCATGATCCGGTGCTGACCGACCGCGGTTTTATCAGCGAAGAAAAGAGCATGCTCAAGGCCTTCGGTGTGGCCGGTGTGCTGGGGTTCTTTGCGATTCTGGCCTTCAGTCTGATTGGTGTGCATGCCGACCTTGTAGGCATGGCGGCATCAGGTAACGTCCCGGCTGACCTGGCCCGCGCAATGGGCTTGGCTGCCCTGGTAGTGATGACCATTGTGATGATCTCTGCTGCCGGCTCGACCCTGGACTCGACGTTTTCCAGCCTGGCCAAACTGGTCGGCCGAGAACTCCCTGCGCTGGCTGGCAAGGATCTGGGCCGCAAGGCACTGGGAGTGGGCATGAGCACCATGGTGCTCTTTGCCCTGTTCGGCAATCTGCCGATGCTGGCCGGTACCGATATTCTCAAGGCGACGACCATCAGCGGGACCATGGTGATGGGACTGGCGCCAGTGTTTGTGCTGCACGGCTTTGTCACGCCAACCCGGGCGGGCTTTCACCTGAGTTTTTGGGCGGGCCTGGCACTGGGCATTGCCCTGACCATCGGCTGGATACCCGCGAGCTGGGCGATTGGCGATGGCAAATATGCGCTACTGTTGGGCACCAACCTGTACGGCCTGTTGCTGTGCACTGCGCTCTATCTGATTCCCGGCTGGCTACAGCGCCCGGCTGTTGGGAGCGCCGCATGACCGCCGGACGCAGCTGCCCGCTGGATTACCATCTGCCGTCAGACAGCTTTGCCGGGGCGCCGCTGTTTGACCGCCAAACGCTGTATATCGTCGGCGGCCTGTATGGCAATCGCCAGGCGCTTACGGCCCTGGAAAAACGCCTGGCCGCCGAGCCTGATGCCAAAGCCGTGTTCAATGGGGACATGCACTGGTTTGATGTGGAGCCTGCGCTGTTCAGCGAGATCGAAACGCGCCTGGCCGCACATACCCTGCTGCGGGGCAATGTCGAAACCGAATTGGGACGACCCGACGACAGCGCCGCCGGCTGCGGCTGCGCCTATCCCGACGCGGTAGACGACCACACCGTAGAGCGCTCCAATCAGATTCACGCGCGGTTGAGCAGCACCGTGAACCAGTTACCCGGCATGGCAAAGCAGCTGGCTGACCGCCCTGCGACGGCGCTGGTCAGCGTCGCCGGCAAACGCATTGCGATCACCCACGGCGATGAAACCTCCCTGGCTGGCTGGGCATGCGCGCGCTCCGTCCTTGCTGAGCCTGCCCGCCAGCAGGCATTGCAGGCTTGGGCTGCCAGCAATCACATCAGCGTTCTGGCCACCAGCCACACCTGCGCGCCAGCGGCGCTGGCCATGGCGGAACAGGCCGTACCGGGACTGGCGATTATCAACAACGGCGCCGCCGGCATGCCGAATTTCAATAATGGCCGTTACGGCCTGGTCACGCGCATAAGCACTCACGCCCATCCCTCGGCAATCTATCGCGCTCAGTGTGATGGCCTGGTGGTGGAAGCGATCCCACTGAACTATTCACACGACGGCTTTATGGACGATTTCGATCGGCAGTGGCCGGAGAATAGCCCGGCAGCCCTGTCTTATCGTGAGCGGATACTGCGTGGAACCGCGGATGCGCCAGCTGATGCGATGCTCGGCGGTTTTGTGCTGGGCCAGACGCTGTGCGCGATGACAGCGCTGGATTAACTTATGTGTCGGCCTGGTCGGGATCGACCGGGTTGCGACGCACAACGTCGTGATAAATCTGCTCGGCGGCCTGTTTCAGTTGCTGGGCCTGCTCCAGTGACATGCTGGTCATGCAAAAAAGTTTCAAGGGGATGTCGCTGGCCTGTTCACGCATCTGTGCGCCCGGGTCGGTCAGAACGATAAGCCACTGGCGCTCGTCTTCAGTGCTCTTGCGCCGCTGCACCAGCGCCTTCTGCTCCAGACGCTTGAGGATCGGCGTCAGGGTGCCGGCGTCTAGACGGGTGTCTTCGACCAGTTGCTTGATGGGCACGGCGTCGTGTTCCCAGAGCGCCAGCATGACCAGGTACTGCGGATACGTTAGCCCCAATGGCTCGAGCAGCGGCCGATAGGCCCGCACCATGGCGTTGCTGGCGCTATAGAGCGAGTGGCAGAGCTGATTGCGTAACAACAGGCGACTGCTGGCATCAGATAAGGGAGCGCTTGGGGTTGAGTCAGGCATGAAGCGTCTCGTGCTGGTGGATACGGGATTTATTTTGCGCACAAGGTATTGACCCGTCAATAGCTGTGGCCTATTGTTTTGCGCACAAGATAGTTTGCTCGCTCACTGGATCAAGGAAGCGCACTAATGAAGATATTGATGATCATTGCCCTGGTACTCATCACCCTGGTCGCCGTCGCCTTCGGTTATATCTACTGGCAGAACAGCCAGGTGCCAACGCTGGGGCATAACAGCGGGCAACTCACGCCCCTGAGTGGCAACCCCAATGGCGTGAGTACCCAGACCGACGACGGCGAGAAGGCAGTCGACCCCTGGCCGTTCAAGGCAGATCGGGCCGCTACCATGCAGGCCATCAAGGATGCTCTGGCCGCCCATGGTGGCGCCGAGGTAGTACGTGAGGAAGAGGATTACCTTCGCGTGGTGTTTGTCACCCCGAAAATGCGCTTTCGCGATGACGCCGAGTTCTATCTGGACGAAACAACCCGCCAGGTGCATTTTCGCTCGGAAAGCCGTGCGGGCAAGTCGGACCTGGGGCTCAATCGCCAGCGCCACGAGCAGTTGACCACCCTGTACGCCCGTTAAGATCAGCCGTCCTTTATTTTCGCAGTCTGGAGTATCCGCACCATGAAAACCGGCAAGATCATTGTTTTACTCGTCATCGCCGCGTTGGTCGCGGGGTTCTTCCTGCTGGACCTGAACCAGTACTTCAGTCTGGAGGCAATCAAGGCCCAGCAAGCCACGCTCAACGCCCAGGTGAGTGCCAACCCCTGGCTGGCTGGCGGCATCTTCTTCGGCATTTATGTGCTGGTCACGGCGCTGTCCCTGCCCGGTGCCGCGCTGATGACCCTGCTCGGTGGCGCACTCTTCGGTATTGGCTGGGGTCTGTTGATCGTATCCTTCGCCTCCACTATGGGTGCCACGCTGGCGATGCTGATCAGCCGTTTTCTGCTGCGTGACTGGGTGCAGGCGCGCTTTGGCAGCAAACTCAAGTCCATCGACCGCGGTATTGAGCGCGAGGGCGCCTTTTACCTGTTCGCCCTGCGTCTGGTACCGGCGTTTCCGTTCTTTGTGATCAACCTCGCCATGGGTCTGACGCGCATCAAGGTGGGCACCTATTGGGTGGTGAGCCAGATCGGCATGTTGCCGGGCACACTGGTGTATGTGAATGCCGGTCGTCAGCTGGGTGAGCTGGAGTCGCTGGGCGGCATCCTGTCGGTCGACCTGATTGGCGCCTTTGTGCTGCTGGGCCTGTTCCCGCTGGTCGCGCGCAAGATTGTCGATTTCGTCAAGGCCCGGCGGGTTTATAAAGGCTGGAACAAGCCAAAGCACTTTGACCGCAACCTGGTGGTGATTGGCGCCGGCAGTGGCGGTCTGGTCAGCGCTTATATAGCAGCGGCCGTCAAAGCCAACGTCAGCCTGATTGAAAAACACGCCATGGGCGGCGATTGCCTGAACACCGGCTGCGTGCCCTCCAAGGCGCTGATCCGCTCGGCCAAACTGGCTGCCGAGGTCAATCGTGCCCATGCGCTGGGTTACAACGAGGCCAGCGCCAGTGTGAACTTTGCGCGGGTGATGGATCGCATACAGCGGGTGATCCGCGATATTGAACCCCACGATTCGGTAGAGCGCTATACCGATCTGGGCGTAGAGGTGCATCAGGGCGCGGCGACTATTCTTTCGCCGTGGGAAGTCGAGGTGAACGGGCAGACTTTGACCACGCGAAACATCATCATCGCCGCCGGCGCCCGCCCCTTCATGCCGCCGATACCGGGACTGGATCAGGCCAATGCCTACAACTCGGACACCATCTGGGGTCTGCGTGATCAGCCCAAACGCCTGTTGATTCTGGGTGGCGGACCGATCGGCTGCGAGTTGTCCCAGGCTTTCCAGCGCTTGGGCAGCCAGGTGATTCAGGTGGAGCGTGGTGATCGATTGCTGTCGAAAGAGGATCCCGATGCCGCCGAACTGGTCATGAAAACGCTGCGCGAAGAAGGTGTGGATCTGCGCCTGCAACACAACGCCGAGCGCTTCGAGAAAATCGACGGGCAGGATCAACTGATCGCTCGTAACCTGCAGACCGATGAGGAGGTCGCCATTGCCTTTGATGCGGTGCTGGTGGCGGTCGGCCGCAAGGCCAATACCGAAGGCTATGGCATCGAGAAGCTGGAGCTGGTCAAACGCGACAACGGCACACTGGATACCGACGAGTTTTTGGCTACGCGTTATCCCAATATCTACGCCGTCGGCGATGTGACCGGGCCCTACCAGTTCACCCACGTATCGGCGCATCAGGCCTGGTATGCGGCAGTGAATGCGCTCTTTGGTACCTTCAAGCGCTTCAAGGTGGATTACCGGGTGATCCCACGGGTGACCTTTACCGATCCCGAAGTAGCGACCGTGGGCCTGACCGAGGCCGATGCCAAGGAGCAGGATGTGCAGTACGAGATCACCCGCTACGGCATCGACGATCTGGACCGCGCGATTGCCGACCAGGCTGCTGAAGGCTATGTGAAAGTGCTCACCGTGCCGGGCAAGGACACGATTCTGGGTGTGACCATTGTTGGCGCCCATGCTGGCGAGCTGCTGGCCGAATACGTGCTGGCCATGAAATACAAACTGGGTCTGAACAAGATCCTGGGCACCATACACAGCTACCCGACCATGGCCGAAGCCAACAAATTCGCCGCCGGCGAATGGAAACGCGCCCATGCACCGGAGAAACTGCTGCAATGGGTCGCCAAGTTCCACCGCTGGCGCCTGGGCAGCTGAATGCCCTGGCTGTCGGTAGTCATCCCCGTGCGCAATGAGGCACCTGGCATCGTTCAGGTGCTGGAGCCGTTGCAGGGATTGCGCGGCGAGATCGAGATTATTCTGGTGGATGGGGGGAGTGAGGACGCTACCGTTGAATTGGCGGGGCCGCTGGTGGATCAGGTGGTCGAGTCTGCGTCAGGGCGAGCGAGGCAGATGAATGCTGGAGCGGCTGTGGCGAGGGGTGCGGTGTTGTTGTTTCTGCATGCGGATACGCGGTTGCCGGAGGGGTTCTTGCGAATGATTGCGGACGTCGCCATCCCGCCTACGCAATGCACAAACCCGCTCTTTTCAAACCCGAAAATGGATCCCCGCGTTCCCGCCCCCAACCCCGTCATTCCCGCGCACGCGGGAATCCATTTTGACCTTCAGGCCACACCGCGCCCAGAACCCGACCACTCAGCGCACCCGAACCCGACAATGGATCCCCGCGTTCGCGAGGATGACGTTGGGGGGGAGTCCGTGCTTCCTGACTCCCACCCCGTCATTCCCGCGCACGCGGGAATCCATTTTGACCTTGGTCCAGCATCCCACCAGGCGCCGCAATACCAATGGGGTCGGTTCGATGTGTGCCTTGTGCCCTCCTCCCCGACCCTCAAAATGGTCGCCTGGATGATGAATCATCGCTCGCGCCTCACGGGCATCTGCACGGGCGATCAGGCCATCTTCGTGCGGCGGGACCTGTTCAACAAATTGGGCGGCTATGCCGATATTCCGCTTATGGAAGACATCGAGCTGACCAGGCGCCTCAAGCGCATCTGCCCACCGGCCCGCATCCGCCACCCCCTCACCACCTCCAGCCGGCGCTGGCAGCAAAATGGCGTATTCAAAACAATCGGACTGATGTGGTGGCTGCGGCTGCAATACTGGGTGGGCGTCTCCCCTGCCAGGCTGGCGCAAAAGTATTATCCTGCCCGCGTGCCCAAACCATGAGTCCGCCATGACTGTTCGCCCGCTGATCATCTTCGCCAAGGCCCCCGTTCCCGGTCAGGTGAAGACGCGCCTGATCCCCGCGCTGGGCCCCGAGGGCGCCTGTGCCTTGTATGAAAAACTGCTGCGTCACACGCTGGAAAAGACCCGTAACTGGCCCGGCGAGCGGCTTCTGTACTGCGCCCCGGATACCACTCACCCGGTCATCCAGTCCTTGGCCCATGAACATCAATTGACCCTGCGCCAACAGCAGGGCGGAGATCTGGGCGAGCGTATGGCCAACGCCCATGCGGACCACCCCAACGGCGCCCTTCTGATCGGCACGGATTGCCCGCTGCTCGACTGCGCTCATCTGCATGCAGCCAACCAGGCCCTGGCTCAGCACGATATCGCGATCATCCCCAGCGAAGACGGTGGCTATGTTCTGATTGGCCAGCGCGTACCGCATATAACTCCTTTCAATAACATGACCTGGAGCCATGCCGATGTGCTGACTGACACGCAGGAACGCGTCACCGGTGCCGGTCTGACCCTTTGGCTGGGCGCTACCCTGTGGGATCTGGATGAGCCCGAAGACCTGCAACGGCTTGCCGCTGCGGGTATCTCGACTGAGCTCGCACTAAGCTAATACAGCGCCGAGTCATTGGTCACTGATAATACTCCCGCCGCCCCATCACATCTGTTTATGCATCTTCATTCCAGCTGCGGGACATAGTTCCGCTCTCGAATCCGTGACTATATGGTCAGGCTTTGCCGTTACGCCGAAGAGCGTGGTGGCCCACTGCCTCAGCATCCGACCAGACAAGGATTAGCATGTTTGAACTCAGCCCCCGCGTTCAGGACCTCAAAGTACAGATCGAAAGCTTTATGGACGAGCACATCTACCCCAACGAAAAGCTGTTCTACGAGCAGGTAAAACAGAACAAGTGGGGCGCGCCGCCGGTTCTGGAGGAGCTCAAGGCCAAGGCAAAAAGCATGGGGCTGTGGAATCTGTTTCTGCCGCACAGCGAGCGTGGCGCAGGGCTAAACAACGAAGAATACGGCCATCTGTGCGAGATCATGGGGCGCTCCTCTATCGCCCCCGAGGTGTTCAACTGCAGCGCGCCAGACACCGGCAACATGGAGACCATCGAGCGTTACGGCAATGAAGAGCAAAAAGAGCAGTGGCTCAAGCCGTTGCTGGCTGGCGAGATCCGCTCCTGTTTCTCCATGACCGAGCCGGATGTTGCGTCCTCCGATGCGACCAACATCCAGTGCGAGATCCGCCGCGACGGTGACGAGTACGTGATCAACGGCACCAAGTGGTGGTCCTCCGGAGCCATGGCCGACAACTGCAAGATTGCCATAGTGATGGGCAAGACCGACGCCAGCGCGCCCAAGCACCTTCAGCAGAGCATGATTCTGGTCCCCCTGGACACCCCCGGAGTGACCATCGTGCGTGACCTGCATGTATTCGGTTACGACCACGCTCCCCATGGCCATGCCGAGATCAAATACGAGAATGTGCGCGTACCGGTCGCCAACATGCTGCTCGGCGAAGGCCGCGGCTTCGAGATAGCCCAGGGTCGCCTCGGGCCAGGCCGAATCCACCATTGCATGCGCAGCATTGGCGTGGCCGAGCGTGCGCTGGAAGCCATGTGCCGCCGCGCTGCCGAGCGTACCGCTTTTGGCAAGCCGCTGTACAAGCTGGGCAGCACGCCGGAAAACATCGCCAAGTCCCGCTGCGAAATCGACCAAGCTCGCCTGTTGACCATCATGGCTGCACGCAGCATGGACCAGTTCGGCAACAAGGTAGCGCGCCAGCAGATCGCGATGATCAAGGCCGTGGCCCCGACCATGCTGTGCAACGTGCTCGACCGCGCCATCCAGGTTCACGGCGCCGCCGGCGTATGCCAGGACACCTTCCTCGCATCAGCCTACGCCAAAGCCCGCACCCTGCGCCTGGCCGACGGCCCGGATGAAGTGCATCTGGGGACGATTGCGAAGCTGGAAATGAGTCGTTATTTGTAAATCAGCGCTACCACTGGAAATCAAAATGGTTTCCCGCGTGCGCGGGAGTGACGCCCCCCTCAAACGTCATCCTCGCGAACGCGGGGATCCATTGTCGGGTTCGGTTGGGCTGAAGTTTCGCGTGATTGGCGCGGTGTGGCCTGAAGGTCAAAATGGATTCCCGCCTTCGCGGGAATGACGGGGTGGACGGCGAACGCGGAGATCCACTCTGACTTTCGGCCAAAACACGCAGGTATCAGCGCAAATTAGCAACAGCACAAACAGAGAACAATATGAGCACATTATTCGATCTCACCGGCAAAGTTGCCGTAATCACCGGCTCCACCAAGGGCATCGGTAAGGCCATTGCCGAGGAATACGCCAAGGCTGGGGCCAAGGTAGTTATCTCCAGCCGCAAGGCGGAGGCTTGCGAGCAAGTTGCCAACGAACTCAAGGCCAAGGGCTTTGATGCTCTGCCCATCGCCTGCCACGTAGGCGACAAGGCGCAACTGCAGAACTTGGTCGACAAGACCATCGAGACATGGGGCAAGATCGACATTCTGGTCTGCAACGCAGCCACCAACCCGGTTTATGGCGCGACGGCCTCGGTCAGCGATGAGGCCTTTGACAAGATCATGGGCACCAACGTCAAAGGCACCTTCTGGCTTTGCAACATGGTGATCCCGCAGATGGTCAATCTGGGCGGCGGCGCTATCGTGCTGCTGTCGAGCATCGCAGGCCTTCGCGCCAGCGCCAATATTGGCGTCTATGGCATGTCCAAGGCAGCCGAGGCCGGCCTGGCTCGCAACCTGTCGCTGGAATGGGGCCCGCATAACATTCGCGTCAATTCCATCGCTCCTGGCCTGATTCGTACCGACTTCGCCCAGGCGCTGCTGGACGATCCGGACCGTCTCAAGCGGGTGGAAGAGAAGCTGCCCCTGCGCCGTGTTGGCGAACCGGTGGATATCGCGGGCGTGGCGCTGTTTCTGGCGTCGGCTGCCGGCGCTTATGTTACCGGCCAGACCATCGTGGCCGACGGTGGCGATACCATCACCTGATAGCCGTCGCGGACACTCGGATTGCTGCGTATTCAGCGCAGCAATACCCGGACCGCAGCGCAAGACAGCCACCCTCCATTTCGGCCAGAATACCGCTACTCTTGATCCACGATTCCAATAACAGGTTCCCTGCAGATGAGCGAAGCCATCCTGATTGACGTTTTACCCGCACACCAATTCGACCAAGATCGCCTCACCCAGTACCTCACCGGACGTTTGCCGGGCGCCGAAGCCGGCATGAGCATCAAACAGTTCCAGGGCGGCCAGTCCAATCCGACCTACCTGCTGGAGATCGGCGGCAAGCGCTATGTACTGCGCAAAAAGCCGCCGGGCAAGCTGCTGCCGTCGGCGCACATGGTCGAGCGCGAGTATCAGGTAATCAACGCCCTGGGTGCGACCGATGTGCCGGTGCCCAAGGCGCGGCTGTTGTGTGAAGACCCCGAGGTGATTGGTACCGCGTTCTACATCATGGATTACGTGGAAGGCCGGGTACACACCCAGCCCCTGCTGGAAGCAGTCGAGCAAAGCCAGCGCGAGCCGATCTACCACTCGATGATCGAGACCATGGCCAAGCTGCACAATGTCGACTGGAAAGCAGTGGGCCTGGAAAGCTATGGCAAGGCCGAAGGCTACATTCCCCGCCAGATCAAACGCTGGAGCGGCCAGTTTGAAGCCAGCCGCACCGGCGATATGCCGGCCATGGATCACCTCATGGCCTGGTTACCGGAAAACATGCCCACCGAAGACGAAACCACCATCGCCCATGGGGATTTCCGGGTCGGCAACCTGATCCTGCACCCCACAGAGCCGAAGGTCGTGTCGATTCTCGACTGGGAACTGGCCACCCTGGGCCACCCGCTGTCCGACCTGGCCTACTGCTGCCTGCCCTACCACTTGCCAGCCGGCATGAATGGCGTGAAGGGCATGCTCGGCGTGGACCTCAAGAGCATGGGTCTACCCGAGGAGAAACAGGTTCTGGACTGGTACTGCCAATACACCGGCCGCAGCGAGATTCCGAACTGGAACTTCTTCGTCGCGTTCTCACTATTCCGGTTGGCGGCGATTGTGCAGGGCGTTTACCACCGCGCGTTGCAGGGTAATGCCAGTAATGCCGATGCGCTGGAAGTCGGCAAGCGGGCCGGATTGTTAGCCGAGCGTGGTTGGGAGATTGCTCAGGGGAAATAAGCAGTTTCGTCTCCGACGTCCTTGGGGACTGGAAGCGGGACCCAAGGTCAAAATGGATTCCCGCGTGCGCGGGAATGACGGAGAACGCGGGAATGACGCCCCCCCACCGTCATCCTCGCGAAGGCGGGGATCCATTGTCGGGTTCAGAAACGCTGATGTTTCGCATGCCTGACTCGGTGTTGCTGGAAAGTCAGAATGGATTCCCGCCTTCGCGGGAATGACGGGGAACGAGGGAATGGCGGGGAACCCGGGAATGACGTGGAACGCGGGAATGGCGCCCCCCCCCCACCGTCATCCTCGCGAAGGCGGGGATCCATTTTGGATTCAACACATCGCGCGTCCTGACACCGTCATCCTCGCGAAGGCGGGGATCCATTGTTGGGTCAGGAACAACACACCATATTTCAGGAGAGAGCTAGATGTCCAAACCGATCAAACGGGTCCTGCTGACCAACGACGACGGGTGGCGCGGTCCGGGGCTGAAAATACTCGAGGATATAGCCGAGCAGATCGCCGAAGAGGTCTGGATCATTTCCCCTGACCTGGACCAGAGCGGTGTGTCCATGTCGATCACGCTGCATTCGCCCCTGCGCGTCCACCAGTTCGAGGAGCGCCGTTTCAGCATCAGCGGCACGCCCAGTGACTGCGTCTTGCTGGCTGTCGGCGAGCTCATGCCCGTGCCGCCAGACCTGGTGCTCTCGGGTGTCAATGCTGGCGCCAATATCAGCGACTCGGTGGCCTACTCCGGCACCATTGGCGGCGCATTGACTGCCACCCTGATGGGCATCCCCGCGATAGCCCTGTCCCAGGCCTACCACAAGGGCAACGAGATTCACTGGGAGACGGCCAGCCAGTTCGGCGCGGGCATTGTGCGTCAGCTGCTGGAAAAGGGCTGGCCGACCGATTGCGCGATGAACGTCAACTTTCCAGCCGCGCCTCCGGGCGAGGTAACCGGTGTGGCCACCTGCCGCGCCCGTGCCGGAAGCATCGGCGGGATCAATATCGAAAGCCGCCGCGACACCCGCGACATACCCTATTACTGGCTCGGATTTCAGCGCCAGACAGAACGCATCATCGGCATGGATACCGACGTAGGCGCCCTGCGCGCCGGCCGCATCAGCATCTCGCCCCTGCGCTTCGAGCGTGACATCGCTACCTGGCAGATCGACAACCGGGCGATGTCGGAGAAGCTCGGGATCAGCTATCAGAGTGATGATGAATTGGCGGGCGCGGGTGTTGATCCGAGCATAGATCATTAAAGCCAGCGGCAAGCTTCAAGCTTCAAGCTTCAAGCTTCAAGCGACGGAGTTTGCTCCTCTCCCGGTTTTCAACACGCCCAGCGCGGATCCTGATGATCTGCTCTGGTTTATGATTTCAACTTGCCGCTTGAAGCTTGCGGCTTGCAGCTGGAGGAATCCCCATGCAACGCTATGAAAACAAAATCGTTCTGATCACCGGTGCCGGCAGCGGCATTGGCCGCGCTACCGCCAAACGTCTGGCCAGTGAAGGCGCGCGCCTGATGCTGGTGGATCGCAATGAAGAAGGCCTGAATCAGACCCGCGAAGAGCTGCCCGCCGGCACCGAGGTGCTGATGCAGGCAATGGATGTGTCCGATGAAGCCGCGGTGGAAAAATGCGTCGCCGATACCATCGCCCACTATGGTCGGCTGGATGTGCTATGCAACAACGCGGGCATCGCCGGGGGCGACTACAGCACAGCGCCTGAACAGAGCCTGGAGACCTGGCAGAAGATCATCAGCGTCAACCTGTACGGCGTGATGTTGTTCACCAAATACGCCTCGCGCCAGATGATTGAACAGGGCCAGGGCGCAATCGTTAATACGGCCTCGGTAGCCGGGATTCGTTCCGGTGCGGGCGGCAACGCCTACAGCGCCTCAAAGGCCGGCGTCATCAACTTCACCATGACTTCCGCCTGCGACCTGGGCGGCTCCAACATCCGGGTCAACGCTGTGTGCCCAGGCCTGATTGAAACCGGCATGACCAAACCGGTATTCGACTATGCCCGCTCCAACAACAAGGAGCAGAAACTCGGCGCCCGCTGCGAACTCCGCCGCTACGGCCGCCCGGACGAGATTGCAGCGGCGATCGCCTTCCTGGGCAGCGACGATGCCAGCTATGTAACTGGCCAGGCGCTGGCGGTTGATGGAGGTAATACCGCGTCGCTGAACTTGCCGGGGATGAAAGTCTGAGGCCGTAGCCAAGGTCAAAATGGATTCCCGCGTGCGCTTTCCCCCTCGTCATCCTCGCGAACGCGGGGATCCATTGTCGGATTCAGGCTGGGCAAGGCGTTACGTTTCTGAGCTCGGTACCCGCTGAGAGACCGCTTGGTTTCCCGCTTTCGCGGGAATGACGAGGTGTGGGGCGGGAATGACGGGGTATTGGTCGTCATCCTCGCGAACGCGGGGATCCATTTTCGGGTTCCGGCTACTGAGGATTCGCTGTCTGGACTCAATGGGTGCCGGCGACACGATTTGATCGCCTTTGATTTCGATAACGCCAGTTCATCGCGTTACCATGGCGTTCTATTCAGCCACTCGCCACTACCTGATGCATTCGACTCCTGACCTCTTCGCCTCCGCCCCTGCCACCCGCGAACCCATCGCCGACGGCGCCTGGCTGTTGCGCGGGTTTGTGCTGGACCGGGCAGACCAACTGCTCGATACAATCCAGCGAGTCGCTGCCCAGGCGCCCTTCCGCCATCAGGTCACGCCCGGCGGCCACACCATGTCAGCGGCCATGAGCAGCTGTGGCACTTGGGGCTGGGTCACGGACCGGCATGGCTATCGATATAGCGCACGGGATCCACTGACGGACCAACCCTGGCCCGCGATGCCCGAGCTTCTGCAGCAGCTGGCGGTAAGTGCAGCCGCGGCTGGGGGTTATGAGGGGTTCGAGCCGGATGCCTGCCTGATCAACCGCTATGAAACCGGCGCGAAGATGGGCCTGCACCAGGACAAGGATGAGGACGACATGGATGCACCCATTGTGTCGGTGTCACTCGGTGCGCCTATCCGGTTCTTGTTTGGTGGCTTGGCGCGGACGGACAAGGCTGCTGGCTGGAAACTTGAGCATGGCGACGTGGTGGTCTGGGGTGGGGCTAGTCGTTTGTTCTTTCATGGGGTGGCGCCGCTAGGCAAGCGGGCTGAGCATCCGATGACCGGGGCTGTGCGGTACAACCTGACGTTTCGGAAGGTGCGGCTTTAGACGTGGTTGGCGAGAAGGTCAAAATGGTTTCCCGCGTGCGCGAGAATGACGAGGTTTCGTTAGAGCATGGAGTCTGGACCCAGCGCCGCGATCCCCCGCCCCCGTCATCCTCGCGGACGCGGGGATCCATTGTCTGTTTTGAAAAAGCGGGTTTTTGCCTTTTGTTTGCGGATCCGAGTGTCCGAGGCCCCAGGGTCAAAATGATTTCCCGCGTGCGCCGGAATGACGGGATATTGGTCGTCATCCTCGCGAACGCGGGGATCCATTTTTGGGTTTAAAAGAGCGGGTTTGTGCCTTTTGTTTGCGGGTCCGAGTGTCCGAGGCCCCAAGGTCAAAATGGCTTCCCGCGTGCGCCGGAATGACGGGGTGTGGGGCGGGAATGACGGCACAAGACACAAAAAACCCGGGCCTGCTGAAACAGACCCGGGTTTTCTTTCAGCTTTCAGCTTCTAGCTCACGACTGGCAGCTTGCCGCTTGCCGCTTACCGCTTACCGCTTGCCGCTTGCCGCTTGCCGCTTGAAGCTAGACCTTACAGCACCTCAAACAAACCAGCAGCACCCTGCCCACCACCAATACACATGGTGACGACAACAAACTTGGCGCCGCGGCGCTTGCCTTCGATCAGGGCGTGGCCGGTCAGGCGTGAGCCGGTCACGCCGTAGGGGTGGCCGATGGCGATGGAGCCGCCGTTGACGTTCAGCTTCTCCATGGGGATGCCCAGCTTGTCGCGGCAGTAAACCACCTGCGATGCGAAAGCTTCGTTCAGTTCCCACAGGTCGATGTCGTCCATGGTCAGGCCGTTGCGCTTGAGCAACTGCGGAATGGCATAGACCGGGCCGATGCCCATTTCGTCGGGCTCGCAACCGGCGACGCTGAAGCCGCGGAAGATGCCGATGGGCTCGACGTTCTGCTGCTCGGCTGCGGTGCTGTTCATCACAACACAGACAGAGGCGCCGTCGGAGAGCTGGCTGGCGTTGCCGGCGGTGACGAAGTGCTCTGGGCCGCGGACCGGCTGTAGGCCCTGAAGGGCTTCCAGCGTGGTGCTTGGGCGGTTGCACTCGTCCTTGACCAGGTTGACTTCCTGCTCGCTGACTTCACCGGTTTCCTTGTCCTTGACCAGCATCTTGACGGTGTAAGGCACGATTTCGTCGTCGAACTTGCCGCTTTCCTGACCGGCTGCGGTGCGCTGCTGGCTGATCAGAGAGTACTCGTCCTGGGACTCGCGGGTGACGTTGTAGCGGGCGGCTACGATGTCGGCGGTCTCGATCATGGACATGTACAGGTCGGGCTTGTTGTTCTTGATCCACTCGTTAGTGCCGTGGAACATGTTCAGCTTGTCGTTCTGGCACAGGCTGATGGACTCGACACCGCCGGCGACGATGGCCGGGATCTTCTCGCTGACGACGCGCTGGGCGGCGATGGCGATGGACTGCAGACCCGAGCTGCAGAAACGGTTGATCGACATGCCTGCGGTGGTCACGGGCAGACCGGCGCGGATGGCGGCCAGGCGGGCCATGTTCTTGCCCTGGGCGCCTTCGTGGAAGGTGGCGCCGAGAATGCAGTCTTCAACCAGCGAAGGGTCAATGCCAGCGCGCTTGACGGCGTGTTCGATGACGTAACCGGCCATGTCGACACTGTGGGTGTTGTTCAGCGCGCCGCGATAGGACTTGCCCAGCGCGGTACGGGCTGTGGATACGATAACTGCGTCAGTCATGTTGTAGCTCCTGTTTCAAAACCATCTGAAAAGCCTAACAACACATAACATAGATGGTCGAGGCTCTGGTTATTAGGCACATTCACACCGTGCTTGCTGGAAAACGGCAATTAAAAGAGATTATCAGGTTCGCACAGCGAAAGTCGATTCCGATTATGGCTATCATTGACGGGGATGCGCTTCTATCAGCATTGGCTATCAATGGGGCTGGCAAGCCTGTAAAAGCATCTTCTGACATTCATCACACATCCTTGGCGCGGCCATGACGCAACCATGACTCAATCGAACCAATCCCTCGTTCTTGCCGGTGCCGGCCATGCCCACCTGGTCGCTATTCGCCGCTGGATAAGTGACGGGTACCGCCCGCCAGCCGGCACCCTTCTGCTCAGCCCGACGCCCCAGGCCTGGTACTCGGGAATGATGCCGGGGCTAGTGGCAGCCCGTTTCGCTCCGGAGCAGTGCGCAATCGAGCTGGCGCCCCTGTGCCAGGCCTGCGGTATAGCACTGGTGATCGGCACGATAGCCGAGCTGGATGCAGACAGCCGGGTATTGCGCCTGGATGACGGGCGGGAGCTCGGCTACACGCATCTGTCCCTGAACGTGGGCTCGGTCCCGCCCCAACCCGAACACACGGACGGATCCGTACTCATGGTGCCGGCCAAACCCTTCGCGGCGTTTAACCGACACTGGCAGGCCTGGCGCGAGCGCTCTGACACGCTGCGCCTGGCAGTGCTGGGCGGCGGCCCTGCGGCCTTCGAGCTGGCAGTCGCACTGCGCCGCAGCCTGCCCATGGCCGAGTTGACCTTGATCTGCGGCGGCCGGCTGCTGGAAGGCCAAGCCGCCGGCGTCGGGAAACGCGCACGGCAATTGCTGAACAAACGGGGAATCATGTTGCTGCAGGACACGCGCATTGATCGCATCTGCGATGGCTTTCTGATGAGCGGCAAACGGCAGGTAAAGACAGCAGACGCCCTGGTGGTGGCCACAGGGGCCGGCCCCCAGCCATGGCAAGCCCCTTCGGGCCTGGCATGCGACGACCGAGGCTTCGTGCAGGTAAGTGCCACGCTGCAAAGCCGCAGCCATGCGAACGTGCTGGCCAGCGGCGATTGCGCCAGCCTGCCTGGCGCGCCCCATTCAGGTGTATATGCGGTGCGCCAGGGGGCGACCTTGGTGGATAACATTCCGGCGCTGGTGCAAGACCGCCCGCTGGAAGATTACCAGCCACAGCCCCGCGCTCTGGTACTCATGGCCACGGCCGATGGTGGCGCCCTGCTGAGCTATGGACGCTGGAGCGGCAGCGGTCGTTTGCTCGGGGCCTGGAAGGATCATCTGGACCTGGGCTTTATGCGGCGTCATCGTTTGTAGCGACTGGCGAGGAATCCTTCTTCCTGTTGAATCTTTCCTGTTGCGGGGACTCGAACGACTACGGTTCACCTATCCGTATTCATTCATACAGGAAGATGGAGACAGACCATGGTTGCAGCACACGATCTATGCCAGGACCTGGGCATAACTCAGGACGAACTCAGTCAGCACCGCAAGAACGATTCCACGCTGGACAAGCTGGTCGCCGACTACGACAACGTTGACAAGCGTACCGTCGATGCGGAGCAGACCAACGCCGCAATCATCAGTGACGAAGAGCTGCTGGCCCTCAAGGAAGAACGCCTGAAGATCAAGGACCAGATCACGCAGCGAGTGCAGAACTCTCGAGCCTGAGGGTGATCGGATCCGGGTGTGTCTCCCGGCGCAGCTCATCAAAAAGCGCCTGTGCCTGGGGATAGCCGCGGGTCAGCAGTGACAGCCACTGCTTGATTCGGCCCGGTGAGTGCCGATCCACCATACGCTCGCGGGTTTGCACAAAAAATTCCGCGAGCCACGGTTGCAGCGCTTCCCAGCTGAGGGGTTCGAGGGCCGCGCCGGCCTGAAAGCGGCGGATCTGCCGCGCCAGATCGGGTCTGACTATCAAGCCACGACCGATCATGACCGCCGTGCAGCCGCTGAGCTCACGGATGCGCTGGTAATCTTCCAGCGTCCAGACCTCGCCATTGGCTATCACCGGCACGGCAACCGCCTCGCGGATGCGGGCAATCCACTCCCAGTGGGCAGGCGGTTTGTAGCCCTCCATCTTGGTGCGTGCGTGCACGGCAATCTCTGCCGCGCCGGATTCGGCCAGGGCCTGGGCGCAGTCCAGGGTCAGGCTGGTGTCTTCGTAGCCCAGCCGCATCTTGGCGGTCACGGGGATGTGTGAAGGTGTCGCGGCGCGCACGGTGGCAACAATTCTGGCCAGCACCTCGGGCTCGCGCAGCAGGCTGGCTCCGCCGCCATGGCGATTGACTGTCTTGGCCGGGCAGCCGAAGTTCAGATCCACCGCGGGCGCGCCCCATTGGGCCAGTTGCGCGGCATTGACGCCTAGCCAGTGGGGGTCGGAGCCGAGCAACTGTGGATGGACCGGCACTCCAGCTGCGGTTTTCCAGCCACGGTGCATTTCCGGAATAAAACGTTCCACTGTCGCCAGATTGAGAGCAGTGTCGGTCACGCGGATAAATTCACTGACGCAGCGGTCTATGCCGCCAATGCGAGTCAGAATATCGCGCATGGGCGGGTCAACCAGCCCTTCCATGGGGGCCAGGATCACAGTGGCTGCGCTGGGAGTGTGTTGCGGTGTCATCCAGTCAGGCGCCATACACCATCAGCCTGTTGCGCCCCGCCTTCTTGGCCTCATAAAGCGCCTTGTCGGCATTGACCAGCAAGGTTTCGGCATCTACATCCATACCTGGTCGGTATTCGGCCAGGCCTATCGAGATGGTGACACTAAAGCTGGTGTCTTCGGAGGTAAACTGCAGGTCCTGAAAACGCTGGCGAAAGTCCTCGAGCACCACCTTTGCCGCCATCGCATCACAATTGGCCATGAGCACGGCAAATTCTTCACCGCCGTAACGGCCGAGAATGTCGGTAGCCCGCAAACGCTGGCGCAACAGGGTGGCAACGGATGCGATCACCTCATCACCTGTGGCATGCCCAAAACGGTCATTGACCTCTTTGAAGTGGTCAATATCCAGCATGGCGACGCAGAATGTGTCGCCCTTGCGTTTGGCAACGGCCCATTCACGATTGATTGAATCCTTGATGGTCGCGTGCTTGAGCAATCCGGTCAGGCTGTCCTTGGTCATCAGCTCGAGCAACTGACGGGATCGCACCACCCGGGACTTTACCGCCGTAATCAGATGAGCATCATCCACAGGCTTGGTCAGAAAGTCGTCGCCGCCCTGGTTGAGCGCCTTGAGCTGCTGGCGGGGGTCGTTTTCAGCCGACAGATAGACAATAGGCAGTCCCATCCACTGTTCATACTGACGGACTACCGCCGCGAGGTTCTGTCCACTGATGTCAGGCATCTGCAGATCCATCAGCACGATATCCGGATATTTCTGCTCCAGCACCTCAATGATACGTTCGGGCTCATGCAATATGTCGGACTCCATCCCTGCTCCACGCAAAAGCTCCTGGTAATAGCGTGCGAGCAACTCATCGTCGTCAACAATGAGCACCCGCTCGGCGGGCGCGTGCAGACGGGTCAATACCTGTTCCACCCGGGTGACCAGTTTAGGCACATCAAGCGGCTTGATAAAAAAGCCCTCTGCCCCCAGTGACGCAGCCTGCAAACGGGCGTTGAAATCGTCTCTGGCGCTGATGAATATCAGGCGCGATTGCGCCTTTTTCAGCAAGCCGCTGTATTGCAGGCGATCAACCGAGCGACCCTCTGCGCCAAGCAGCACATCCATCACAAGCACTTCGGGTTGTTCCAGAGCATAGGCTTCTGTCAGCTGGGCATAGGATGTAAACAGGCGCGCTGTAAAGTTGAACGCTTCCAGGTGTGCGAGCAGACTGGACCCCAGAAACTCGTCATCTTCCAGCAGCCAGACTTCAGCGGCCAGCCCCTCCCCTTTTGCCAGCTCCCCGGACAGTGCTGGCCGCGCGCCCGGCAACTGGTCGGGCGCGGCAAAGTGCTGCAGGTTATAGAGTTCGGTCTGCAGCAGGCGGGATTCGTTGCGGTACCAGTCAGGGTCAGCGTCTGCGGCCAGCAGGGTCTCCAGTCGTCGGTCTAGCAGTGCGGCCTGGGTGCTCAGGGCTGATAGCCCGAATGTCCCGGCGGAACCGGCGAGCTTGTGTAGCTGCTCAGCCAGGGATTCCAGTTTCTGGGTGTCATGTTTGTCGGCTACCAGAGCATCGGCAAGCCCTCGAATGTCGCTGAGGATATCTGGCAACTTGGCGCTGTACTGCCGCTGCAAGGCCAGTAACTGCTCATTAAAGCTCAAGAGTCACCTCGGGCAGCAGCGCTTTGCCACAGGCTTCTTACTTGCTGTGCCAGCGTCATTGGGTCGAAGGGTTTGGCAATGACCCCTACCGCACCCAGGCTCTTGAAGTGCTCTATTTCATGGGCCTGCACCTTTGCCGTCATAAAGGCGACTGGGACGTGTCGCAACTGTGGATGTTCTCGCAGTGCTTTCAACGTGGATGGCCCGTCCATGCCCGGCATCATGACATCCAGCAGAATCATCTGGGGATCAAAACGCTCAGCCTGGGCCAGGGCAAGATCACCCCGCTCACATAGCTCTACGGTCAATCCGCCGACAACTTCCAGGGCAAGGCGTGCAACAGCCCGGATATCCGGCTCGTCTTCCACATATAAAACTCGAACCAGCTCAGTCATATGGCTGCTCCCTATCTGAATGCAATTTGACCGTCAGTTGCTCTATTCGCCTGAGTAGATCCGGAATACTCAATGCCGATTTCAATACAGCCGCCTCGACCCGTAATCTGAGTGCCGGATCAATTCCTTCACCGGCTAATAGCATAATGCTACAGCCTGGCCAGCTTTGTCGCACCTCATCAATCAGCGCCACACCGTTGCCATCCGGTAGCTCCAGGTCGAGCAGGAGAAGGTCAAATTCCTGATTGGCAATCAAGAGTCTGGCCTGAGACATGCTAGTTGCCAACTGAAAGCTGAAACGCTCGTCAGCTGAGTGGCGAATCACCTGATGCAGATCATAGTCGTCTTCCACGTGCAAAACACGAATCCGGCGGCTGGTAACCAGGGGGCCTTTTTCTTGTTCAGGTTGAACTGTCGTCATGGGGTCAGCCGGCAACTCGACCCAGAACGTGGACCCCTCACCCTCTCTGGACTCAAAACCCAACTCGCCACCCATGTGTTCGACCAGCTCCCTGCTGATGGCAAGTCCCAGGCCAGTTCCTCCTTTTCTACGCTGGTCCGAAGAGTCCGCCTGGGCGAAACGTTGAAATATTCTGGATTTGAAGGCCTCGGCAATACCTTCTCCATGGTCGATGACCGAAATACGAACACGACCATCCTGCATGCTGGCACTGAGCTTTACGCTGCCGCCTCGGGGTGAAAACTTTACTGCGTTGGAGAGCAGGTTGCTCAGCACTTGCTGAAAACGCTGGGGGTCAACCTGGATCAATGCCTGGGGCACTGGCGCAGACGTATCGAACTTGACCTCCTGCTCGGGCGCATACTGACTGACGGATGCAACGGCCTGGATCAGTTGCTCCTCCAGGGCTACCTGCTGATAATCAAAATGCAGTTTACCCGCTGCAATTTTCTCGATATCCAGCAGATCGTTAATCAGATTTGTCAGCCGCTGACTGTTGTTATGAGCCAGATTTACCATTTCCTTTGCAGGCTCCGGCAACTCGCCCAGAACACCGGACCGGAGCATGCCCAGGGCGCCGGTTATTGAGGTCAGAGGCGTGCGCAGCTCATGGCTGACAGTGGATACAAACTCGGTTTTTACCTGCTCCAGCCGCTTGCGTTCGGAAATATCCTCTGCAATCCCCAGATAGCCTGCGATGCCGCCAACGGCATTGCGTATGACGGTTACCACCAGCAATACCGGAACGCGCTGACCGTTGCGCGTGATGTAGGTCCATTCACGGGGTTCCCGCTTACCCAGTTCGGCCTCATGCACGAAGACTCTGAAACCCTCGATGGCAACGCCGTGAGCCGACGACAGCTCATCAGCGACTTTCTTCACTTCGTCAGGATCATGCAGCAAAGCCGGTGTTTCCCGACCGACCATCTGCTGCGCGGAATAACCCAACAAACGCTGGGCGCCAGTATTGAACAAGGTGATCAAACCCTGACTGTCGGTGGCGACAATACTGAAATCTTCCGCGGCATCCAGCACTGAGGTCAGCAGTCCGTTAGTGTCCGCCAGCTCCTGTGTTCGTATCGCAACGCTTTCGGCCAACTTGCCGCGGGAATCCTCGAGTATCTTGACGCTGGAAGCTATTTCACTGCCCATGTGGTTGAGCGATGACGAGAGCTGATCAAACTCCTTCGCCACGTTGCCAGGAACCTTGGCGAAACGCCCTGTGCGCACACTCAGTTCGACATCCTCACTGGCTATGGCCAAGCGGACTACCGGCGCACTCAGAAACCGGCTGATCAGCCAGGCCAGGAAAATCGAACCCAGAAATATTCCGGCAAGCAACAGGAACTTGTTCAAGCGCTGGGCTTCTCTGATGGCTATCAGGGACTCGGCTGACTGCTCCACCACAATATAGCGCTCAGGGCTCTGACTCAGCGCTATTCGCAACCAGTAAACCCCCCTTTGCCAGCGGGCGACCGAATTGAAATCACCTGCTGGGAGCCAGATTTGCAGGTCGCTACGGGATGTTGAAACTTCCGTGGGAAAGCCCGGTGTGATGGAGCGGATTTGATGACCCTGAGTTACATACACCTGCTGATCATTCTGCACCGCAATATTTACCTGGGGGAACATGGCCTGCATACGGGACAGGTGATAATCCAGCCTGTCGCTCCCCGGCGGTTCGGCCTGCAGTCTGCCGTCAAGAACCCTGGCAATATTGCTCAGGCGCTCAAATACGGCGTCCTCCAGTGCGTCGCGCTGGGCGCGCGCATCGATGATGATTGGCGTGATCCCGGCCAGGAGAATGGCGGACAGCATGGAGTGAAAAATGATCCAGGACAGCGACAGAGAGGCAGACTGCCTGGTCCGATAGCTGATCAGCAAAACCACCAAACCTGCCAACAGGGCGTTGAAGATGCCATTCAGGGCCTGTTTGACGGCAATCAGCATCACCGCCGAGTCCGCCATTCCCCCGTAGGCGGAGTACACAAGAACTACAACGGGCAAGCCGATTACCAACCAGAACGCGAGGTCGGCAAGCACCAGATTGGTCAACCTACGCTTGTTGTACAGCCAGGCGACTACCAATCCCTCGAGAATGAAGGCGGGCATGGCCAGCGGTTGGCCCCAGAGAAACCAGGTATAGAGTGCACCGACAAGGGCGATAAAGCCCGCCGCCCAAAAACCCAGATAGACGGCGGCAAGCATCACGGCAATAGAGCCGAAGATCAGGTCGATGCCGAAGAATAACGGCAGGCTCAACCAGTTTCCTGCCAGGGAAAGCGCACACAAAGCTACAAACGCGACCCATTTGTTGTACGTCCGATCGCCTTTATCCATTAGTTTCAGAGTCCCTTAATCGTGAAAAGCGGAGCCAGAAACAGCTTCCACCTCCGGCAACAGGATCAAAACCGATCTGTCCTCCCATCTGTTCAGTCAACTCCTTGCTGATGGCCAGGCCCAAACCCGTACCGGCCTGACGACGGTTATCACTGCCATCAGCTTGGGCAAAACGCTGAAACAGGTGCGGATGAAAGCTTTCCGGAATACCCGAGCCCTGATCACTCACGGTCACTTTCAGGTCGCTAGTTGAAACATGCATCACGATTTCAACCTTTCCGCCCGTCGGAGAAAACTTGATGGCATTACTGAGCAGATTGGTAAGCACCTGCTGAAAACGGGAAGCATCAACGCGGATCCAGACGTCTGGGTCCAGGCGACAAACCAGCTCGATGCCCCGCTGGGCGGCCAACCCCTGCAGATCCTCGACACTGTCGCGGATCAGCTCGGCAGCGGCGCAGCGGGTCGGGTACAGGGTCATGCGCCCCGCCATGAGTTTTTCTATGTCGAGAAGGTCATTGACCAGCTGCATCAGGCGTTGATTATTGTTGAAGGCGATATCCAGCATCGGCTGCAAGGGCTGCGGAACAGCACCAAGGCTGCCAGACCGGACCAGCCCAAGGGCACCACTTATTGCGGTAAGAGGGGTACGCA
The DNA here is from genome assembly GCF_014637955.1 of Halopseudomonas salina. NCBI lineage: Bacteria > Pseudomonadati > Pseudomonadota > Gammaproteobacteria > Pseudomonadales > Pseudomonadaceae > Halopseudomonas > Halopseudomonas salina. The sequence continues at coordinate 149,364 of NZ_BMFF01000003.1, forward strand.
ACTCGTGGCTGACGGTGGAAATAAACTGATTTTTCAAGGTTTCATTGCGTAATCGTTCGGATACATCCTCGGCAATGCCCAGATAGCCTCTGATGTCACCTTCCTCACTTCTGATTGCGCTGACCACAACCTGTACTGGTAATACCTGCCCGTTTCGATGGGTGTAGTGCAACATCAGCACTTCTTCAATACCCTGTCGGGCGCGCAGGGTAAAGACTTCATCACCCTCCAGGGGCCGCCCGAGCTCTTGTTCCATAGCACGGACACGCTGGCGGATTTCCGTGGGCAACAGGAATATCGCCGGTTTGTGCTTGCCCACTACCTCAGAAGCCTGGTAGCCGAGCATCCGCTCGGCGCCCTTGTTGAACAGCATGATAGTGCCCTGAGGATCAGTCGCTATGATCGCGAATGACCGCGCAGCAGCCAGCACGGAATCCAGCAGATCATGACTTTGGCGTAGTTCAGCGGTGCGCGCCTTAACCTCTGAGTCAAGCTGCGCCAGCAGGTTGCGCTGCCACACCAGCCGCACCAGCAGTCCAAGCAATATGGCTAGAAACAGGGCAATCCCGACCTCCAGAACCCTGTACCACCCCATCAGGCTCTGCGAGCTGGCAGGTGCCTGAACAGCCATTTGCCACTGGGCGCCTGGCACCATGATGGTCAACAGTTCCAGGGGTTGCTGAAAGTATTTCTCTGCCCCAAAAAACACCTCGCCGGGCTCACCGTCTACATCTATGTAGCGCAACGCCAACACCGGTGCCAGATCACCCGCAACCTCGGACAGTTGATCAAAAAGGCTGTCCACATCAATGACGGTGCTGAGCAGGCCCCAATATGTGTCGTCAATAAAAATGGGGGATCGATAGATAAAACCGCGCCCACCCTGAACCAGATCAATCGGGCCACTGAGACGACCTTCGCGGGTCATCATGATTTGCTGGATAGCGGGCCACTGCCCGGGAATATCCGCATAATTCAACCCAATTGCAGCCTCGTTCCCCTTCAAGGGAAAAACCCAGGCGATACGATTGTCCGGTGCTATCCCGATATTGCGAAAATGCCGACCGCGTTCGAACACCAACGCCAGTATTTGCTGAATTTCCAGCGCATCGAGATCACCCCTGCGCGCCACAATATAGGATTCCACTCCGGTGGCGAGAAAGGCCGCACTATTGACCTCGTTCTCCAGCAGAACTCGAAGCCTGTTGGCCTCCGCCAATGTGGCCTTGAGGTCCTCACGGGCACTGGCGTCCTTGTATGTCTGCAATCCGTACTCGATCAAAACGAGGAAACCGACAAACAGGCCGGCAATGAATAGGCCGAATAGCCAAGCTCGACCGCTCGTCGGTTTCGCCGTCATTCGTCCACATTCCTGTCTGACAGATTGCGCGCCGGCAGATCAACAAAAAAACGGGCTCCCTTTCCCTTTTCGGATTCAAAGCTCACATTACCGTGCATGCTCTCTACCAGTTCCCGGGTGATAGCCAGACCCAACCCGGTACCACCTTGCTTGCGGGTATCAGATGAGTCCGCCTGAGCAAACTTCTGGAAGACGCGGTCGTGGAACTCGGAAGCGATACCCGATCCCTGATCGGAGACAGTGATTCTGATATGCGTATCGTGCCAGTCAGTACTAACGGAAACCTCTGATCCGCGGCGAGAAAACTTGATCGCATTGGACAGGAGGTTGGACATCACCTGCTGCAGCCTGGAGGCATCAGCGTTGACCTGCGCCTGGTCAACATGATTGATAAAATTCAATGTCACCTGATAGAGGCTGGCGTAGGGCTGATTCTCTTGTAGCGATGTCTGTATCAAGGGCGCGATTGCATGCCACTGCAGATCAAAAACCATCTTGCCGACCAACAGCTTTTCCATATCCAGCAGATCGTTGATAAGAAACAGGAGCCGTTGACTGTTGTTCTGTGCAACCTTGACCATGCCATCGGCATCTGCAGGAAGTGTACCCAGCGCACCCGATGTTACCAACGCCAGTGCGCCGCGAATCGCCGTAAGGGGTGTGCGCAATTCATGGCTGACCGTGGAAACAAACTCGTCCTTCATGCGCTGCATTCGTTTGCGTTCTGAAATGTCCTCGACAATTGACCAGATAAGTTTGCGACCGTTGGCATCGTTTACGACCATGCCATTGAGCAGGACCGGATAGCGGCTGCCATCCTTACGGATGTATTCCTTTTCGAAGGGCCCGTAACGCCCGGTTTCCTGCATACTGCGAAGCTGCTTCTCCTCCTGTGGAGCGTACTCCTGGGGTGTGATCTCCCAGTAACTCAGTTGGCAAAATTCTTCCCTTGTATAGCCGGTGGGCGCCAACAAAGCCGCGTTAATATCCAGAAAGTGACCGTTCTCATAGTCATTGAGCGCGATACCGTACGGAGAGAGCTCGAACAAACCACGCAGCCGCGCTTCATTCTCGCGGAGCGCCATCTGTGCGTTGACCTGAGCGCTGACGTCTGCGTGGGTGCCGGCCATCCACAGGGGTTGGCCGTCGGCGGAGCGGCTGATCAGTCGGCCCCGATCATGAACCCAAACCCAGTCACCGCCCTTGTGGCGCATGCGGCATTGCACATCGTAAAAATCGGTCTCACCACTGAAATGCGCATGCAGCGCCTGCTCGGATGCAGGCAAATCCTCCGGGTGCGCCAGACTCATCCAGGTGTCGATACTGATTGGCGCCAACTCATCGAGGGTATGACCTACGATGTTGGCCCAGCGCTCGTTGAATACCGTCTCACCGGTTTGTACGTTCCACTCCCAGGTCCCTATATTGGTACCCTCGATGACCGATGCCAGTCGTTCTTCCGCCACTTCCGCACGCGCCAGTTGCCGTTTCATGCGCGCCTGACGAATCTCGAGCTCTACCAGATCAGCCAGGTCGCGGAGCGTCTGCAGATCTTCCTTCGACAGGGTCCGGGGCTGTGAATGGATCAGACACAGCGTACCGATCTTGTGCGGCCCCTCCGCATTGTCAGGATCAGTTTGCAATGGCGCGCCGGCATAAAACCGGATTTGCGGGGCATCCAGTACCAGAGGATTATCAGAAAACCGATGGTCTTTGGTGGCGTCGGCCACCACAAAGATCTCGTTCTGCAGGATGGCATGTCCGCAGAAGGAGACGTCACGGCCAGTTTCAGCAGCATCCAGGCCCTGGCGGGACTTGAACCACTGAATGTCGTCACCCACCAGCGAGATGAGAGCGATATCCACCCCGAAAATGCGCTGCGCCAGACGGGTTATACGATCAAACCGGGGCTCAGCTGCAGAAAACAGCAATCCGCTGTCATTCAGTGCCTGCAGGCGCGAGGCTTCATTTTCCGGCTTTTCTGGTGGCTGCATTTATGCCTCATGGGCAAGATTTATTAGTGGCTTTCGAGCAGATTAAGCATAAAGAAGCCCTCTTACCAGATCACGACGGGAAACTGCGTCGCGGACAGTGATGATAACCGGACACCGGGGCATCTGCCTGCAAACTCAAAGCGTGACCCCGTGTTTAACTAGCAGTTTCAGAAGGCCCTGCTCATCCAGTACGGGCACGCTCAATTGCTCCGCCTTGGCCAGTTTACTCCCCGCGCCGGGGCCCGCTACCACGCAGTGGGTTTTCGCTGACACGCTACCGGCGACCTTGGCGCCCAGGCTTTCCAGGTGTTCCTTGGCCACATCCCGGGAGAAGGTTTCCAGGGTGCCAGTCAACACCCAGGTCTGGCCACTGAGTGGCATCCCTTCGCTCTGAGCGGCACGGGGGCTGTCCCAGTGCATACCGAAATCCTTGAGCTGCTGTTCAATCCTGAGGACGTGTTCACGTCTTGCACTGTCGGCGAAATACTCGCGCAGACCCGACTGGGCCTTTTCTGTAAAGCGCGCTACCGTTTTCAGTTCCAGCCAGTCGGCATCCATGATCGCCTGCAGGGTATTGAAACTGGCAGTCAGGCGCTCGGCACCGGTCTTGGCGACGCCAGGTATCTCCAGCCGGGTAATGAACTCAGCCAGAGTGATGCTGGCTGCCAGATCCGGACTCAGATCGCCCTCCTCCTGCAGCTGGATGCCGCGCTCGAGCAGTTGGCCTATGACGGTCTGGTTGTGCTCCTCGGCAAAGAACGCGTGAATCTCGTGGGCCACTTCAGCTCCGACATCGGGCAGGTATACCAGCACTTCGGGCAGCGCCTGGCTGATACGCGCCAGTGAACCCAGGGAGCGGGCGAGGAGCTTGGCTGTTTCCTCACCCACATCGGGAATGCCCAGGGCGTAGATGAAGCGTGCCAGCGTGGGCTCCTTACAGTCCTGGATGGCACCGAGCAGGTTTTTGCTGGAGATCTCGGCGAACCCCTCCAGAGCAATTACCTGCTCGTAGGTGAGCAGATAGAGGTCGGCGGGTGAGCTGACCAGGCCGGTATTCACCAGTTGCTCGACAATTTTCTCGCCCAGGCCATCGATATCCAGGGCGCGCCGCGATACGAAGTGGATGATTGCCTGCTTGAGCTGGGCCTGACAGGTGAGCCGGCCTACGCAGCGGTACACTGCCCCTTCGCTGACAGTTTCTCGTCCCCTGGTGCGCTTGACCAGCTGGGTACGTTCCACATCCGCGCCACAGACCGGGCATTGCTGGGGAATGTCTACCGGTTTGGCATCGGCCGGTCGCCGCTCGGCCACCACCTGCATTACCTGCGGGATGACATCACCGGCGCGCCGGATGATCACGCTGTCGCCGATCATCAGCCCCAGGCGCTTGACCTCATCCATATTGTGCAAAGAGGCATTGGATACCGTAACGCCGGCGACCTGCACCGGACGTAAACGCGCCACCGGGGTAACTGCGCCGGTGCGGCCCACCTGGAACTCGACGTCAAGGAGTTCGGTGATCTCTTCCATTGCCGGGAATTTGTGCGCTATGGCCCAGCGCGGCTCACGGGCACGAAAACCCAGCTCACGCTGGTAGGCCAGCTGGTTGACCTTGAAGACGACGCCGTCGATCTCGTAACCCAGGGCCGCACGGCGCTCACCGATGTCGCGGTAATAGTCCAGACACTGGTCGACACCCACAGCCAGTTTCAACTCCCGGCTGATGCTCAAACCCCAGTCACGCAGGCTGTGCAGAATACCAACCTGGGTGTCCGGCAGATCGCCGTCCACCTGACCGATGCCGTAGCAACAGAACTCCAGGGGGCGGGAGCGGGTGATGCTCGGGTCGAGCTGGCGCAATGAACCAGCCGCGGCGTTACGCGGATTGGCAAAGGTCTTGGTGCCAGCCTCACGGGCGCGGTCATTGAGTGCTTCGAACCCGGCCTTGCTGATAAAGACCTCGCCGCGCACTTCCAGCAATGTCGGCCAGCCCTGCCCGCGCAGTTTGAGGGGCACATTGCGGATGGTGCGCACGTTACCGGAGATATCCTCCCCGGTACTGCCATCGCCCCGGGTAGCGCCCCTGACCAACTGTCCGTTCTCATACAGCAGACTGACGGCCAGCCCGTCGAGCTTGGGCTCACAGCAGTACTCCACGTCCTGCCCCGCTTCGAACAGATCCCCGGCGGGCAGATCCAGACCTTCACGCACCCGCCGATCGAAATCGCGCATGCTCTGCTCATCAAAGGCATTGCCCAGGCTGAGCATGGGGACTTCGTGGGTCACCGTACCGAACGCCGACAGGGGCGCACCGCCGACACGCTGGGTGGGTGAGTCGGGCGTAATCAGGTCCGGGCTGGCCTCTTCGATCGCCCTGAGCTCGTTGAACAGCCGATCGTATTCCGCATCGGGAATCGAGGGCTCATCGAGCACGTAATAGCGGTGGTTATGCAGATCAATCTGCTCACGCAACTCAATGGCGCGGGCAGCCGGGTCCTGGGTCTGGGTCATGGTAGATATCGGTCGGGAAACGAATGGCGATTGTAACCAATGGCGAGTGGCACGTCAGGCAGGACGTTGAAACCAAGATGCACAAACCCGCTTTTACAAACCCCAAAATGGATCCCCGCGTTCGCGAGGATGACGATAGCAGAGAGCCCGAGCGAAACTTATAGCTGCGGATCAACTGGTACCGGGAGGGCCGAGCTCTGTCTCGGCCATGGGGTGCCTGCTGAGCTCGCTGGTCGAGATGGAACTCGAAATTCCCGGATGCACACCCCTGGGAGTGGCCGAGTTCCACCTCGGCAAGGTGATACCAGCTACACCGCTGGTCGAGATGGAACTCGACATTCCCGGAAGCACACCCCTGGGAGTGGCCGAGTTCCACCTCGGCAAGGTGGTACCAGCCACACCGCATGTCGAGGTGGAACTCGACATTCCCGGAAGCCACCCCTGGGAGTGGCCGAGTTCCACCTCGGCAAGGTGGTACCAGCTACACCGCTGGTCGAGATGGAACTGGACGCTCCCGGAAGGCCCCTGGGAGTGGCCGAGCTCTGCCTCGGCAGGGTGGTACAAGCTACACCGCTGGTCGAGATGGAACTCGACCTTCCCGGAGCTTAGCGTCTTACCGAATACTGCTTGCGTTCGAATTCGGCGATGCGCAGGCGGTAGTGTTCAATCGTCTGGGCGGTCAGCACGCTGCGTTGTTCGTCTTTCAGGTCACCACCGAGTTCGTGGGAGAGCTTGCGGGCGGCGGCGATCATGAGGTCGAGGGCCTGCTTGGGGTGGCGTGGGCCGGGTAGGCCCATGAAGAAGCTGACGGCGCGCACGCGGGTGTTGTCCATTTCATCCAGATCGAACACGCCGGGCTTGAGCGCGTTGGCCATGGAGAACAATACATCGCCGTTGCCGCTCATGCTTTCATGGCGGTGGAAGATGTTCATGTCGCCGTGGCGCAGGCCACTTTCCAGAATACTCTGGTGCAACGCGGAACCAGCAAAGCCCTCTTCATCGCGCGCTACGACGTTAATGACCAGCACCTCCTGAACGGGTGCGGGGTCCTTGGGAGGCTCGGCTGGTGCTGGCTGGACCTTGGGGGCTTTCTTCTCGTAGCGGCTGAATGGCTTGCGCTCGGCTTTGTCCGTGGGACGGCCATCCCTGGGGCTGGATTCCACGGAGCGGCCATCGGCCAGAGGATCAAGCAATACCGGCACCGGCTCTTCCAGATCCAGGCCTACCTGCTCGGGCTGACGACGGCTATGGGGTTCACGCACTTCGTCTTCTGCCGGGAGGATGGGCAGATCGTCGTCGAAGGAGGGCTCGGCACGTTCGTGTTTGCCCAGCACCCTTGGCGGGCCCAGCAGCTCGTTACTGTCTGGCTCGTCCGGAAGATCCTGCAGGTTGCGTTCAAGCTTGAAGCGTATCCGCGAACGGCCGCCCATACGCCGCCAGCCATCAAACAGAATACCTGCGATCACCAGAAGGCCAATAATGATAAGCCACTCACGCAAACCGAAATCCATGAATATCCTGATCCTGTCTACTAATTCTGAACTGGAGCCAACTACGCGGTTGGCCGCATGTTAACCGTTGACACTAGCATGCCCCGACGCAACATTATAGCGCTGCCAGGGCCGCGGCCTCCTCTACATCCACTGTGACAAGCCGGGAACAACCGGGTTCATGCATTGTCACGCCGAGCAATTGGTCAGCCATTTCCATCGCTATCTTGTTATGCGTAATGTAAATGAATTGTACGCGCTTAGACATCTCTTTAACTAATCGTGCATAACGCCCGACGTTGGCGTCATCCAGGGGTGCATCCACTTCGTCGAGCATGCAGAAAGGTGCCGGGTTGAGCTGGAAGATGGAAAACACCAGGGCGATGGCGGTCAGTGCCTTTTCGCCACCGGACAATAGGTGGATGGTGCTGTTCTTCTTGCCGGGCGGGCGGGCCATGATGGTCACGCCGGTGTCGAGCAGGTCGTCGCCGGTGAGCTCCAGATAGGCGTGACCGCCGCCGAATACCTTGGGGAAGAGGGACTGCAGGCCATGGTTGACCTTGTCGAAGGTTTCCTTGAAGCGGCTGCGGGTTTCCCGGTCGATCTTGCGGATGACCTGCTCCAGAGTGTTCAGCGCCTCTTCCAGATCGGCGTTCTGCGCATCCAGGTAGCGTTTGCGCTCTGACTGCTGCTGATACTCGTCGATAGCGGCCAGGTTGATCGCGCCCAGCCGCTGAATACGCGCATCCATTTGCGCCAGTTGCTGCTCCCAGGCGGCTTCGGTGGCCTCTTCTGGCAGCAAGTCCAGCACGGACTTGAGGTCATAACCCGCTTCGAGCAGCTGCTCCTGCAAACCCTGGCGGCGCGTCTGCAGATCCCGCGCGGCGAGGCGCTGCTCATCCAGCTGCGTGCGCAGTACCTGGGCCTGCTGTTCGGCCTGGGCGCGGCGGCGGTCCTGGTCGCGCATCAGTTGATCGACGCTTTCCAGCGCCTGGCGAGCATTGCCCAGCTCCTGCTCCACCTGCACGCGCTGTTCCAGCAGGCTTTCCAGCTCGATACGCTGGTCGTCCTCGGGGGCCTGGCTTTCCTCCAGGGTCATGCGCAGCTGCTCGCGGCGTTCGGACAAGCGCTCGACCTGCACGCCCAGACGCTCGAGGCCCTGGCTGGTGGAATCATGCTGGGCGCGCAGGGACTGCACGCGCAGTTCCAGCTGGTGCAGCCGGTCCTTGTGCTGGCGGGCGTGTTGACGGGCCTGATCGAGACTTTCACGTACCTGATCGCGCTGGCGCAGCAGCTCCTCGCGCTGACCGGCGTCAGCCGCCATATGATCCAGGGCGGCCTGCAGGGTCATGCGCGCCTCACCGATCTGTTCCTGCTCCTCGATGCGCTGGGCGCGGATATCCTCCAGATCATCGGTTATGCGTTGGCGCCGGGCGTTGACCTGCTCCAACCGCACCTGGCGCGCCGACCACTGGGCCTTGAGATCACCCTGCTCGCGGCTCTGGCTGGCCAGCCCCTGCTGCAGGCTGTCGCGCTGCTGCTCCAGCAACCGGATGCGTTCACGCAGCTCATCGACGCGCAGATTCTCCTGCTCGAGGCGTTGTTCCTGCTCCTCGACATTGGTCTGCAGACTGTCAATCTCCTGCTGCCTGGCAAGCACGCCGGACTGACTTTCTTCACCACGCTGATAACGCAACCAGTTGCGCCCCAACCAGTGACCGGCAGGGGTAATGATGGACTGATGATCAGCAAGCTGAGCGCGGGCAGCCAGGGCTTGATCAAGGCTGTCTGCGGTGCGGATATTGGCCAGCCAAGGTGACAGATCGACCGGGCAGCGGACCTTAGCGTACAGGGAGTCACTGTCTGCTGCAGCCGATTGACCGGCAGAGGTACCGGTTTCGATCAGCCGCAGGCTGCCCTGATCAAAACCGCCAAGACTGTCCGCCATGCTGTCGAGGCTGCCCAGGCTGACGGCTTGCAGATCATCAGCCAGCACGGTTTCTACCGCCAGCTCCCAACCGCTATCGACCTGCAACTGGCCCGCGAGCTGCGGCAGATCCTGCAGCCCCTGCTCGCGCAACCACTGCTGCACACCCTGCCCCTGATCGAGCGCGGCCTGCTGCAGCGCTTCAAGGGAGGCCAGCCGGCCACTCTGACGCTGAATTTCACCACGGCGGATGTCCCGTTCCTGGTGCAGCGCGTGCAGGGTTTCGCGTTCCTGCTGCAGGTTGTCGCTGATATCGGTCAGTTGCTGCTGTTCGGTTTCGCTGCGCAGCTCCATCTCGGCTAGTTGCTCGGTCAGCTCCGCCAGCTCTTCGTCCAGGGGGCCGGAGGTCAGACCGCTGCGCTCGTCCTCAAGACGCTGGATTCGCTCGCTGAGGCGTTCGATGGCCTGTTCCAGGTGACGAATCCGTGATTGCTCGACTTCGGCCTGCTGTCGTGGCGCGGCAGCCTGCTGGTTGAACTGGTCCCAGGCGCCCTGCCAGGCCTGCATGGCTTCTTCGGCGGTAAGCAATTGTTCGGCGGTATCTTCGTCGGCGGCGCTGGCCATCTCCAGCTCGGGCTCGACCTCGGCCAGTTCGTTCTGCAGGTCGGCAAGCAGCGCCTGGTCCTGCCCGAGGTGGCTCTGCGCTTCCTGCCAGGCCAGTTCGGTTTCGTCGATATCGTCATGCAACTGGCGCTGGCGATCACGGTTGAACTGCAGCACCTGCTCGATACGGCTGATGTCTGCGCCCACGCTGTAATACCGGGCCTGCACCTGATTGAAGGTTTCTGTCAGATCGGCGTGCTGGTCGCGCTGCTTCTCGACCTCGCTGTCGGCATTGCGCTGTTCGGCAATCAGGGCTTCCATGCCGATTTCCAGGTCGCGTACGCGGTGTTCGCGCTCGGCTGTCTGAGCGTCCAGGGTCTGCCAGCGCAGCGCCTGCAGCTGGGCCTTGAGCTGCCGCTCTTCAGCCTTGAATTCCTTGTACTTTTCAGCCGACTGGGCCTGGCGCTGCAAATGTGCCAGTTGGCGTTCGAGCTCCTCGCGCAGGTCGGTCAGGCGCGCCAGGTTGTCGTGGGTCCGGCGGATGCGATTTTCGGTCTCCCGGCGCCGCTCCTTGTATTTGGAGATGCCCGCGGCTTCTTCGATAAACAGCCGCAGCTCATCGGGCTTGGCCTCGATCAGCTTGGAGATCATGCCCTGCTCGATGATCGAGTAGCTGCGCGGGCCCAGACCGGTGCCCAGGAAAATATCGGTGATGTCGCGACGTCGGCATTTGGTGCCGTTGAGGTAATACTGATTCTGCGCCTCGCGGGTCACCCGACGGCGGATGGAGATCTCGTTGTAACCGGCGTATTCGCCCTTGAGCGTGCCGTCAGTGTTGTCGAAGATCAGTTCGATCGACGCCTGGCCAACCGGCTTGCGGCTGTTGGAGCCATTGAAGATGACATCGGTCATCGACTCGCCGCGCAGGTTCTTGGCTGAGCTTTCGCCCATTACCCAGCGCACGGCATCGATGATATTGGATTTGCCACAGCCGTTCGGCCCGACCACGGCGCCCATATTGGTCGGGAAGAAAACGGTAGTCGGGTCTACAAAGGATTTGAAACCCGCCAGCTTGATGCACTTAAGTCGCATTCAGTCGCCTGTTACACGCTCCAGCACAAGCCGCACAATCCAACAGCTCCCCTCACGGGGCCGGCCGGACTGGCTGTTTGCGCATAATAAGCAGGCATTTTTACCTGCAATGGACGCCCATGAGAAGCCCTGACCCTGAAATACTCTGTTACCTGGCTGACAGGGCCCCTCGCCTGATACTGGCCAAGCCATTGCCGGTACTGCAAAATCGCGTCCTCGACACTCGAAAACGGATAAGACCATGGCGCTGCAACCGGATATGGATCAGCTGTACGACCAGCTGGTAGAGGAAGAGGATACGCGAGTCTGCAAGGATATCCCCGAATCCGCCTGCAGCAACGTGCCGGCCAACTTCTTCCGTCAGGTCGCGGCTATCGTGCTTACCGGGCTGGGCGACACCCTGACCAACCCCAAGACCACTCTGGCCTGGCTGGTCGGTATCGTCGGAGCCCCGGCGGCCATTATTGCCTGGCTGGTACCCATCCGCGAATCCGGCTCCATGCTGCCGCAGATGTTTATTGCGGCCTTCATACGCCGCCAGGCATTGCGCAAGCCGCTCTGGGTGGCGGGCAGCCTGGTGCAGGCCCTTGCCCTGCTGGCAATGGGCGCTGCGGCCTGGTTGACCGAAGGCCTGCTGGCCGGATTGCTGATTCTCGGCTGCCTGGCCCTGTTCAGCCTGGCACGCAGTGTCTGCTCGGTGGCCATCAAGGATGTGATGGGCAAGACTATTCCAAAGACCCGCCGTGGCCGCATGCATGGCATGGCCACCACCATCTCAGGCGTTCTGGCCCTGGCGTTCGGCATTTATATGATGCTGATGCCACCGGCGGACGACGATGTGCTGTTCTATGCCCTGTTGCTGGTGGGCGCGGCGATGCTCTGGGTGGGCGCCGCCATTCTGTATCAACGGGTGGAGGAAACCCCCGGTGCAACCGAGGGCGGGGCCAATGCCATCAGCGAAGCGGTGAGCCGCATCAGCCTGCTGCGCGACGACGCCCCGTTCAGACGGTTTGTGATTACCCGGGCTCTGCTGCTGTGCTCGGCGCTGTCTGCCCCCTACTACGTCGTGTTAGGACAGGAGGTGGAGTCTTCACTGGGTATGCTGGGTGCCTTTCTGGTCGCCAACGGGCTGGCTAACAGCCTGAGTGCGATGTTCTGGGGGCGCATGGCTGATCTGTCGAGCAAGCAGGTGCTGACACGCGCCGGCCTGTTGGCCAGCCTGATTGCCGTGCCAGTGGTGGGCCTGCACTGGTGGGGCAATCTGCCTGCCGCATTGCATGCCTGGCTGTTTCCAGTTGCGTTCTTCGTTCTGGGTATCGCCCACGCGGGCGTGCGGGTAGGCCGCAAGACCTATGTGCTGGATATGGCCGGTGGCAACAAGCGCACGGATTATGTAGCACTGAGTAACAGCCTGATCGGCCTGCTGCTGTTGAGCACCGGATTCCTCGGCCTGTTGACGGCGCTTATCGGCCCCGGCGGAATGCTACTGCTGCTGTCCGGGCTGGGCCTGTGTGGTGCATTGATGTCACTTAAACTGGATGAAGTTCAGTCCTGAATCAACCTGATTACAGGGGGTCTGCATGTCAGCACCCGCTTCCAGCGATACTAACCTCGGTCTGCCCATAACCCGCCTGGCGGGCCTGATTCTGGGGCCTTTGCTGCTGGTGGCCACGGTACTGCTGCCCGCCCCGGGCGGCATGGCGAATGAAGCATGGTTGGCGTTGGGTATGTTGTTGTTCATGGCTACCTGGTGGTCAACCGAAGCCATTGCGATACCCGTCACAGCCCTGCTTCCGATCATTCTGATCCCCGCTCTGGGGCTGGATACTGTGGTTGCGGCGACGGCAGCCTATGCCAATCCGATCATTTTTCTGTTTATGGGCGGCTTTGTTCTGGGCCTGGCCCTGCAACGCTGGAATCTGCACAAGCGCATTGCGCTGCTAACCCTGCTGGCGGTGGGGAGCCAGCCAAAACGCCAGATTGGCGGATTCATGGTGGCCACGGCCTTTCTGAGCATGTGGGTGAGTAATACCGCGACCACCATCATGATGCTGCCAATCGGCCTTTCGGTAGTGAGCATGATGGCTGACGACGATCCCGAGGCAGTCCGCCGTTTTGCCACGAATCTGCTCCTGGCGATCGCCTATGCGGCCAGTGTCGGCGGTATTGCCACCCTTATCGGCACACCGCCGAACGCCCTGCTCGCCGCCTATCTGGCGCAGAACCAGGGAATCACCATTGGTTTTGCGCAATGGATGCTGGTGGGTGTGCCGGTCTCGCTGACCATGCTGGCCGCGATATGGTTCTGGCTCACGCGTAATGGCATGGGCGATGGCGATGATGCAGCGCGCAAGGCTGAGGGTCTGCGCGAGCAATTACAGGCTCTGGGGCCCATGAGTCGTGCGGAAAAGCTCGTGGCAACGGTTTTTGTTGCCACGGCTGCCGCCTGGATATGCCAACCGATGCTCGCCGCCAGCCTGTTGCCCTGGCTGAATGACACCATCATTGCAATCACCGCCGCCATCGTCCTGTTTCTGATCCCGGTCGACCTGCGATCCAAAATCTTTCTGATGGACTGGGACACCGCGCAGGGTATGCCATGGGGCGTGTTGTTACTGTTTGGCGGGGGGCTGGCGCTGGCCGGCGCAATCAGCAGCTCCGGGCTGGCCACCTGGATCGCCGAAAGCCTGGGCGTACTGAGTATGCTGCCGGCCCTGCTGATGGTGGCCCTGGTGGTGACGGTGATCATCTTCCTGACCGAGGTGACCAGTAATACCGCGACAGCGGCGGCTTTTCTGCCGCTATTGGGCGCGCTGGCCGTGGCTCAGGACCTGTCGCCACTGCTGTTCACCATTCCGGCGGCCATTGCGGCCAGTTGCGCCTTCATGATGCCGGTGGCCACGCCGCCCAACGCGATCGTTTTCGGCAGTGGCCATCTGCAGATCGGCGATATGATCCGCGCCGGATTTGCGCTCAACCTGCTCGGCATCATCGTTGTGACCTTTGCCGGATACGCGCTGGTGGGCTGGATCTTTGGCGGCCTTTAAGGCACCGCCTGATCTATCACCAGGGTGGCCTGTTGGCCATCACCGACCGTGACCTGGTCGATACGCCCTTCATGGGTGCCCTGCATCACATCCCCTGTAGGGGATAAACGGGCGTTGAGCTGCAGCGTCTGCCCTTCGGTAATTTTCACGTCCGGCAACATGGCGTCCGAGGAACTGAGCACGATATCCGCCGGCAGATCACTGACCTGCAAACGCCGTGCAATCAGCGGCATGGGTGGCCCCTGGGCATCGCGGGCAAAGATGAACACGACCGCCTCGGGACCCACTTCGTCAGCTATGCCATCAGCCAGCTCCAGACGCACACGGATGACCGCATTGCCAACCGGCTCCTGAACCTGTGGTTCACCTGAATCGCCCATGCGCTCCCGAGCACGGGCAATGCCGCCCTGTATGGCCTGAGCGCCGGCACTTTGCGGCGCCATGCCCACCAAAAGGCGTTCCCAGAAGCTGATCGCACCGGGATAATCGCCGCTTTCGAAGGCGGCAATACCCAGCAGACCCAGTGCGGTGGGCTCATTGGGATCAAGCTCCAGCGCCTTGTCCAGTGCGGCTACCGCTGCGCTGTCCAGCTGATTGCCACTGGCGAAGAAACGCGCCTGGCCCAACTGAGCCAACACCTCTGGTCGGTCACCCAGGCGTTCAAGACTTTCATCGAATGCCCGGGCCGCCTCTGCCGGGCGCTGATCAGACAGATAGGCGCGACCGAGCATGTACCAGGCTTCACCGCTTTCCGGCTGTACCTGGGTAATGCGTTCCATGCGGGTGATCATTTCTTCAAGGCTTGCCGGTTCGCCGCCCTCGGCCATATCCCTGGACAGGGCCAGGCCATCGGGATTGCCCCAGGCCAGATAGAGCACGGCGACAATCGCCGGCAGCACACCGGCAGCGCCCACCAGCACCCAGGGCGCCCCACGACGGCGCTGAAGCCGCTCGGGCTGATCGGTATCAGAGAGCAGCAGACGACTGGCCTCTTCGAGCGTCGCGTCCCGTTGATCGGGGCTGATTTCCCCTGCAACAACCTGGGCGTCCAGCTCCCTGATGCGCTCCTCATAGAGGGCAACATTCAGCGCGGTGCGGTCAACAGTCGCGTGTTGGTGGCGGCGCCACAGGGGCCAGAGAATGGACACCATGCCCAGCACGACCAGAACAATACTTGCGAACCAGAAATCAGTCATTGCGGTCTTTCTTCTCCAGCAGGGATTGCAGTCTTTGCTGCTCGTCGGGGCTCAGATGATCGTCACCGGCAGACTTGAAGGCTTTCTGACGTCGCCGCAGCATGAAAACCAGCGCCAGCAGCCCGACAAGCAGGAAAGCCGCCGGAGCAAACCAGAGAATGGCCGTTTCAGCCGTCAGAGCCGGCCGATAGCGAACGAATTCGCCATAGCGCGCGACCATGAAATCCACGATCTCTTCATTGCTGCGGTCTTCCTGCAGCATGCGGTAGATTTCCCGGCGCAGGTCGTTGGCAATCGGCGCATTGGAATCGGCGATGTTCTGGTTCTGGCACTTGGGGCAACGCAGCTCGGTGCTCAGGTAATAGAAGCGCGCACGCTGCTCTTCACTGTCGAACTCGTAGGTGTCGATGGCTGCAACACTGGCAAAGCTTGCCAGCACCAGCGCCAGTGCGGCGATAAGGCGGATCATGGCTGCGCCTCATCAACCAGGGCCTGATAGCGCGCGGCCAGATCACTTTCCCAGATGCGCTCATCTATCACGCCGATGAACTTGTAACGGATCATGCCCTGGGCATCGACAAAGAAGGTCTCCGGCGCACCGTATACGCCCAGATCCAGGCCCAGCAAGCCCTCTGGATCGCTGATATTCAGCTCGTAGGGATCATGCAGGTCGCGCAGCCATTTACGTGCGGCCTCGGTGTCGTCCTTGTAGTTGACGCCGTGAATGACTACTCCCTCGGCGGCCAGCTTGTTCAACACCGGATGCTCGACGCGACACGCCACGCACCATGTCGCCCAGACGTTGACCAGTGATGGCTGGCCGAGCAGCGCCTGCTCGGTGATAGCCGGCTCACCCTCTTCAACAGACGGCAGATTGAATACCGGGAAGCGCTGCCCCACCAGCACCGAAGGCAGGTCGTCATTGTCGAGATAGAGCCCCCGAAACAGGAAGACCAGCATCAGCAGAAAGAGCGCCAGCGGTAGCAATAACAGTGCGCGTCTCATCAGACAGACTCCCGTGCTACCGCATCGACCTTGGACTCGCGAGCCCGTAGCCGGTAGCGTTTGTCGCTGGCAGCCAGTAACCCGCCGAACATCATGAACAGCGCGCCTCCCCATATCCAGCGTACAAAGGGCTTGATGTGCACGCGCATGGCCCAGGCGTCACCTTCCAGCGGCTCACCCATGGCCACGAACAGGTCACGGGTGAGGCCTGGGTGAATCGCTGCCTCGGTCATGAGCTGGTTCTGCACTGTGTACAGACGCTTGTCCGGTCGCAGGGTGGTGATCTGCCGATCGCCGCGAAACACCACCATGGTGGCGCGATCGGCCTCCCAGTTGGAGCCCGAATAGTGCTCGGTACCTTCGAATACAAACCGGTAACCGCCGAGCTCTACCTGATCACCCGGTGCCATGCGCAGATCACGCTGGCTGTCGAACAGGCTGGCGCCGATCACGCCCACCGCACACACCGCCATACCGATATGCGCCAGGGTCATGCCCCAGTAACTGCGAGGCAACGCCTGCATACCACGGACCAGACCCTTGTTGCGGGTCTTGTGGATGATATCGCGGATGCTCATGCCTACCACCCAGAACACCAGCACCAGCATGCTGCCAACCGCCAGATGATGCTCGCCTATCCAGATCGCCAGACCAATGGCAGCGATCGCCGACAGGAGCAGAACCCATTTCAACTGACCGAACAGCCAACGGGCCGGGGTATCTTTCCAGCGGCTGACCATACCCACACCCATTGCCGCCATCAAAAGCGCCATCAGCGGTACGAACAACGCGTTGAAGTATGGAGGGCCGACCGAGACCAGGGTGCCACTGATCGCATCCAGGGCCAGGGGATACAGCGTACCCAGCAGGATCATCAGCGCAGACACCACGAGAATCACGTTATTGATCAACAGGAAGGTTTCCCGCGACCAGAGGGCGAACCCGATCTGACTCTTGACCACTGGCGCGCGCAGCGCATAGAGCGCCAGGGAGCCGCCGGTGACTACCAGCAGGAAGGCGAGGATGAACACGCCCCGCTCCGGATCGGTGGCAAAGGCGTGCACCGAGGTAAGTACGCCGGAACGCACCAGGAAGGTACCCAGCAAGCTCAGTGAAAAGGTCGCGATGGCCAGCAGCACTGTCCAGCTCTTGAATACACCGCGCTTTTCAGTCACCGCCAGCGAGTGAATCAGGGCGGTGCCGACCAACCAGGGCATGAACGAGGCGTTCTCCACCGGATCCCAGAACCACCAGCCGCCCCAACCGAGCTCGTAATAGGCCCACCAGGAGCCCAGGGCGATACCCAGAGTCAGGAAGGCCCAGGCGATGATGGTCCAGGGCCGCGACCAGCGTGCCCAGGCCGCATCCAAACGGCCGCCGAGCAGCGCGGCGATAGCAAAGGCGAAGGCCACCGAGAATCCCACATAACCCATGTAGAGCATCGGCGGATGCACGATCAGACCGAAGTCCTGGAGCAGCGGATTGAGGTCGTTGCCGTCGGCCGGATGGAACGGCAGCTGCCGGTCGAAGGGGTTGGAGGTCATCAGCATGAACAACAGGAAGCCGATGGAAATCATGCCCATGACGGCAAGCACGCGGCTGAGCATTTCCGGCGGGAGATCACGGGAAAAGATTGCCACGGCCAGGGTCCAGGCCGACAGGATCAGTGCCCAGAGCAACAGTGAACCCTCGTGCCCGCCCCAGACGGCGCTGACCCGGTAGTACCAGGGCAACGCCGAGTTGGAGTTCAGGGCGACGTAGGTCACGCTGAAGTCATTACCGACGAAGGCCTGCACCAGGCACAGGAAGGCGAAAAACACGAAGAGGCACTGGGCAATGGCGGCTGGCTGAGCAAAGCCCATCGCCAGGGTGTCGCCACGCCACGCACCATACAGCGGCACGG
Organism: Halopseudomonas salina; assembly: GCF_014637955.1. Lineage (NCBI taxonomy): Bacteria > Pseudomonadati > Pseudomonadota > Gammaproteobacteria > Pseudomonadales > Pseudomonadaceae > Halopseudomonas > Halopseudomonas salina. Next base: position 167,492 of record NZ_BMFF01000003.1, read on the forward strand.
TTGCCTGCAGCAGTGACAGTACCAGCGCAATGATCAAGGCTACCTGGCCAAGCTCGGGAATCATTTCATCTCCTCAATAACCGGCTGCCGCATCGGCATCCCGTTTCATCTGATTGACCTTTTCCATCGCCTGGGCCACTTCCGGTGGCATGTATTCCTCGTCATGCTTGGCCAGCACCTCGTCGGCAATCAGCATGCGATTTTCGTCCAGCCGTCCCAGCGCAACGATGCCCTGCCCCTCACGGAACAGGTCGGGAAGGATCCCGTCATAGGCGATAATGATCTGTTTGTCGCCATCACTGACGGCAAACTGCGTTTCCAGGCTGTCCGGCGAGCGTTTGACGCTTCCATCTACCACCATGCCGCCAGCGCGGATGCGGGCATCCATTGGCGCTTCACCGCCGGCGATCTGACTGGGGGTGTAGAACAGGTTGATATTCTGCTGCAGGGCGCTAAGGGCCAGGCCGACGGCGATGCCAACACCCAGTACGACCAGCACGATGAGAATCAGGCGTTTCTTGCGCTGGGGGTGCATCACGCTACCTCCCGGCGCCGGCGCCGCGCTTCGACATTGATCAGGCGCCGACGTGCAACCCAGGGCTGCACCAGGTTCAGCGCCAATACCACGAATGTTATCGCATAGGCGGACCAGACGTAGGGTCCGTGGCCATCCATGGCGAGCAGTTCGGGCAGAGTATTCATCAGGTTTTCTCCAGGGCGTCGCGTACCCAGCGGGTCTTGTGCTCACGACGCAAGACTTCCAGGCGCATGCGCATCAACAGGCTGACGGTGAACAGGGCATAGAAACCCAGCACCATCAGCAACAGGGGTAACCACATCTCCACCGGCATGGCCGGCTTCTCGGTAATCTTGAAGGTGGCAGGCTGGTGCAGGGTGTTCCACCAGTCCACCGAGTATTTGATGATCGGAATATTGACCAGGCCAACGATGGCCAGCACGGCGGTTGCCTTGGCCGAGGTATCACGGTTACTGATCGCCTGGCTCAGGGCGATGATGCCGAAATACAGAAACAGCAGGATCAGCATGGAGGTCAGGCGCGCATCCCATACCCAGTAGGTGCCCCAGGTCGGTTTGCCCCAGATGGCGCCGGTAACCAACGCGATGAAGGTCATCCAGGCGCCGATAGGGGCCGCGCAACGCAGTGCAACATCAGCCAGTTTCATGCGCCACACCAGGGTGACAATGCCGGCGGCCGCAAGCATTACGTAACAGGACTGGGCGACGAAGGCCGCGGGGACGTGAATATAGATAATTCGGAAGCTGTTGCCCTGCTGGTAATCCTGCGGGGCGAAAAACAGACCCCAGACGCTACCCACGCCCAGCAGGAGCATACTGGCGACAAAGAACCAGGGCAGCCAACGACCGCTGATATCGTAGAACCACTTGGGCGAACCCAGCTTATGGAAAAAACTCCAGTTCATCGCATGCTCTCTTTGCCAGTCATTCACTCACCCCGATGCGCAAGCCTGCCGCTATTGCAACAGGTGCCAGGCTCAGGGACAGCACCGCCAGGCACCCCAGCCACAGAGCGTAGCCGGTTACCGGCATGCCCTGCACCGCCGCCTCGACTGCGCCAGTACCCAGAATCAGCACCGGAATGTACAGGGGAAGGATCAACAGGGCCAGTAATACACCACCACTTTTCAGGCCTACCGTCAGCGCCGCTCCGACTGCACCGAGCAGACTGAGCACGGGTGTGCCAAGCAGCAGGCTCATGCCCAGTACCGGCAGCACCTTGGCCGGCAACGACAACATCAGGCCGAAGAGCGGCGACAGGACAACCAGCGCCAGCCCGCAGACCATCCAGTGATGCAGTACCTTGACCAGCACCATCAGCGCCAGGGGGTGGGGTGAAAGCACCCACTGTTCCAGGGAACCGTCTTCATAGTCGCTGCGAAACAGGCCGTCGAGGGACAGCAAGGTAGCCAATAACGCGGCTACCCAGATCACTCCCGGCGCCATGGTACGCAGCATGCCCGGCTCCGGTCCCACCGCCAGCGGAAACAGGCTGATCACGATGGCAAAAAACACCAGTGGATTGAGCAGTTGCCCCGGCCGGCGCCAGGCCAGACGCCACTCCCGGGTAAAGAGTAACCAGATGATCTGCAGCATCAGGCGACCTGCCCCAGATCCAGACAACGCAGGCCGGCAAGATGCTCCAGACTGTGATGGGTGGTCAGCACCACAATGCCGCCCCGGGCAGCATGGGCCAGCACATGGGCTTCCAGCGCAGCCACGCCGCTGCGGTCGATGGCAGTAAAAGGCTCATCGAGTATCCACACCGGATGTGCTTCAAGGTAGAGCCTCGCAAGAGCCACCCGGCGCTGCTGGCCCGCTGAAAGATGATCACAGGGCACATCTTCAAAACCACGCAGGCCTACCATCTGCAGGGCCTGCCAGATCTGTTCGCGGGATACCGGCTGGCTGAGGGCGCAGAGCCAACTGAGGTTTTCTTCGGCAGTGAGGGCGCCCTTGACTGCCGGTGCGTGGCCTATGTACAACCTGTTATTACGCCAGGTATCACGACCCGTACCACTGAACACCGATGCCCCGTCGTAACACACATCGCCAGCCGCAGCTGGCAGCAAGCCGGCCAGTATGCGCAGCAGACTGGTTTTGCCGGACCCGTTAGGGCCGGCCACCTGAAGCACATCGCCAGGGGCGAGTTGGATCGACAGGTTCTCGAACAGCTCGCGCTGATCGCGCTCGCAGGCCAGATGCCGGATGTCGATAGGCTGTGATTTCACCGGTTCTCCACACAGGCTGGCGGATATCGCCGCACGGGGTTCATGTTTGTATGCTCCAGGCCGCTATACTGCATTGAGGCCTACGAGGCGGGTACGCAACCAGCGCCCAATGGGCCCTGGGCGCAACTCTCGCATTTCGTCGCCATTATACATAGCGCCCCCCGCACGGGGCCCATGATTTACATCAATATGTGACCCCATGGCATCCGATATCAGACTACCGCCAGCACTTGCTACGCCGCCAAATACGGGGCCTGCAGCCAAGCCTCAGGATCCTGCCGCAGTTGCCTTGAAGCTGCTGCGTCCGATTGACGCACTGCTGCTGCCGCCGGGCCAGACCAGCCGTGCGGAGGTGGTCAGCAGTAGCGCAAATGGGGGCCAGTTCAATCTGATTCTGCGCCTGGCGCAGCAGAACAGCAGTCAGGGCGGACAGCGTGCCGACATTGCCGCAACCAGCCCCCGTGCCATTGCCAGCGGCACTCAGGTCCTGATTCAGGCGATCAGCCAGACCCAGCTGATGGCGATCATGCAGCCAGGCGACAAGGCCCCTGCGGGCCCTGCAGCAACCCTGACGCGGCTCGATCCGGGCCAGTTTCCACCGGGCACCACGGTACAGGCCCGGGTGGTCAGCCAGCAACAGATAGATCAGACCCGTTTCGCGGTATTGGCCAAGGTCCTTCAGGGAGCTAACAGTGGCGTAAATCTGAGCCTGACCACCAACAAACCCCTGGAGCCAGGCAGCCTGCTTACCGCGCGTGTAGGCGCCCAGGGCGAACTACGGGTGCCTGATCCGGGCCGCCAGGTACTCCAGCAGGTGCTTTCCCAGGGGCTACGCGAAACGCTGCAACGCCAGGGCTCAGCTGAGCCTCTGCTCAATCGCCTGCAGCAGCTGGCCGGCGTAGCGACAGCCGCCGCCGGACAGACAACACCAGCCACGGCACCGGGGACCCAGAAACCAGCACCGGGAGCAACCAGTACAACGCCGGGTACGCCATTACAGACCACCGCAGCGGCCGACAGACTGGCGACTCAGGTGCAGAGCGCCGTGCGTCAGGTGCTGCAGCAGGTGACTACCCCGGCGCAGCTGATGACGCCAAGCGGTGTCGAGCAGGCAGTGCAGCGCAGCGGACTGTTCCTGGAACCCAACCTGACGCAACTGGCGGATCTGCTCAAGGGCGGACAGGCGCCCGCCGGAGCACGTGAGGCTGGTGCCAGCCCGGCGGGCACGGCACCGTTGCCGCCACCCGCTCTGGCCAAGCTACTATCCGCGCTTGCTGCACTGCCGGTGACACCGGGCGCCCCTCCCCTGCCTGGCGCAGATCTTAAAGCCGCACTGATCAATCTGCTGGTCAATGTGCAACAGCAACTGCCACCGACTGCGCTGAAATCCCTGGTCCTGCCGCCGGGCCCCTGGGCTCAGGGCATGGGGCCGCCACCTGGCGGCTTTCCTCTTCCGCCGCGAGCCATGCAGGCACTGACAGAAACACCGGATCTGGGCTCGCTGCTGCGCCTGACTGCTGCGCTGCTATCGCGTATTCAGCACCACCAGCTGCAGAGCCTGGGGCAATCGCAAACCTTTACCGACGGCAGCACCCAGACCACCTGGCAACTGGAAATCCCCCTGCGCGATGGTCAACAATTCAATCACGTGCAGGTACGAATACAGCGCGACGATGAGGCCCCAAGCAAGAAAGCCGTAGAGCAGACGCCCTTCTGGGAAGTACGCCTGGCCTTCACGCTGGACCATCTTGGCGCGCTGCAGGCCATCGCCAAGCTGTACAAGGGGCGGGTAAACACCCAGTTCTGGGCTGAACAGCCCCATACGCTGTCGCTGCTCAACGGTGAGCTGGCATTGCTGCGCGACCGCTTACTGGCCAAGGGTCTGGAGGTAGGCGAAATCAGTTGCCATCAGGGCACGCCGCCGCAACCCAATCAGGCCCTGCAGCAACGCTGGATCGACGAGGTGACATGATGGGCAAGAACCGCGAAGCGATTGCACTGGTGTACGACGGCGATCAGGCGCCAACGCTGACAGCCAAGGGTGAGGGCGATCTGGCCGAGCAGATCATTCAACTGGCTATGGAGTACGAAGTGCCAATCTATGAAAACGCGGAACTGGCGAAGGTGTTGGCACGCCTGGAACTGGGCGATCAGATACCCGAGGCGCTGTATCGCACCATTGCCGAGATCATTGCCTTTGCCTGGTACCTGAAGGGCAAGGCGCCGGAGGGGTTTGTAGCGCCGGAACAGTTTGATCGGGACCCTGAATAATCAGGGTTTGCGAGCCGCATGCAACTTGGCCACCAGTTCGGCTTCGGCCTTTGACAGCCCGCACGACTGGGTGAGATCTTCGACGCTGGCCCCGAGACTGACCAGCCGGGCGGCCTGGTTATAAGGTAGCGACTGTGGATCGTGTTGTTCAATCCGCTGCTGTTTGTCCTCCAGGCGCTTGAATTGATCCCGCAGGGCGACCAGATCTTCGCCCATACGGATACTCCCCTGCTGGAAGGTTTTCACTTCGCTCTTGAGTTGCTGCAAACGCTGGGTCTGACGCTCCTCGAGCGTCTGAAGCTGACGCGCGATACGCCGGTTGGCCAGATACAGGGCCACCAGGGCTGCGACCAGCGCGCCCAGGGCCAGTCCCACTAACAACATCAGCAGGGCGCCGGTGTCGATCATGCCGCTCAGAATCCCTGCAGCTCTGCCCACTCGTCTTCGGTCATCATCTTTTCCAGATCGACCAGGATGAGCAATTCATTGTTCTTGTTGCATACGCCCTGGATGAACTTGGCAGACTCATCGGTACCCACGTTCGGTGCCGTCTCGATCTCCGACTGACGGAGATAGACCACCTCGGCAACACTGTCGACCAGAATACCGACTACCTGCTTGTCAGCCTCGATGATCACGATGCGAGTATTGTCGGTGATTGGCGCCGGTGTCAGACCGAAGCGCTGGCGGGTATCGATAACCGTGACCACGTTACCGCGCAGGTTGATGATGCCCAGCACGTAGGACGGCGCGCCGGGAACCGGGGCGATCTCGGTGTGGCGCAGTACTTCCTGCACCTGCATCACGTTTATGCCATAGCTCTCGTTATCCAGGCGGAAGGTAACCCATTGCAGGATCGGATCTTCAGCGCCCTGTGCGGTATTGTTTTGCATTGTCTCGGTTCCCGATCTTCGTATAAGCCAATTCCGCTGGATGGCAGCGGAATGCCGGTTTGCTACATAAGGTCAATCATACTCCATGGCAGCGCTATACCAATGCCCTGCCGGAGGTGTCCTTGCGTTTATCGTGTTCGCCCTGCCCGGTGGCAATCATCTCGGCCAGCGCCGCCACGTCTAGCAGTGCGCACATCTGATCAATCACCGTGCCAGCCAACCAGGGACGCTTGCCTTGCTGTGAGCGCCACTTGACCTGATCAGGGGTCAGCTTGATCGATCTGCTGACGCCATGCACGGCAAGCCCCCAGTCATAGCCCTGCACCGAGATAACAAAGCGCAGCCCTTCCTGCAGGGCATCTGTGTAGCGCTCGGGCATGACCCACCGCGCAGTATCCAGCACCTTGAGGTTGCCTGTTACCGTGGGCAGTATGCCCAGAAACCAGTCGGGCTGACCGAATAACGGTGTAATTTCGCTATCCAGCGCATGAATGGTGCCAAGCGAGACCAGTGGTACGGCCAGGGTCAGACCAGCCACATCAAATAACAATGCCTCGAATTCCTGCTCCCGCCACACTGGTTTGGATGCCTGTACTGGCTCAGGGGCAGCAGCGGCTGCCTCTGCAGCGACCGGAGTCTGGCGCTGCTCCAGTGTCGGGGGCGTATCCTGATGCCCCAATCGAGGCTGTCCCAGCATACGTTCGGCTATGCGTGACTTTTCCTGCACGGCGGGTACAGGATCGACCTGACCGGCATTGCCGTGTGGGGCCGCAACCGGTGGCGCAATGACGGGCTCATCCTGCTGAACCTCCACCGCCGCCGTTTCGGCCAGCAGCAGCTCACTGGATGCATCCTGCAGCAACGCATCCAGATAGCTCTGGATTGTCTGCTGGGGAATGTATTGCTCGACGGGTAAGGGTTTATTCATAGATAGCTTGTCTTGTCACGACGCTTTGGCATGCCAAAAAAGCAGCCCTGTATTCTTGTATCGGCCATGCCCGGCCAAGCATGAGCGTTGATTGTAGCGTGCGCAGCGAACGTGCGTAGCAAGGTCCGTAGCAAGCGGGCGTCGCATTCAGGCAACCTTGTTGCGACGGGGTAATGATTGCGCAAGCAGATAGCGCAGCAACGCCCGATAGGCCAGAACGCCACGGGCGGAATTATCCAGGCGTGAAGGCACCAGGCCAGCCAGACTCGCATCTCGCAATTTGGTGTCGATCGGAATATAGGCCTGCCAGAGATGGTCGGCGTAATCATGCCGCAAGGCCCGCAGGGTGCTAAGGGACGCCTGGGTACGGCGGTCAAACAGGGTTGGCACAATGGTGAAGGGTAGCGCCTGCTTGCGCGAACGATTGACCATATCCAGGGTATGCACCATGCGTTCGAGCCCCTTGAGGGCAAGAAACTCGGTCTGCACCGGGATCACCAGCTGCTCGCAGGCAGCCAGGGCGTTGATCATGGACACACCGAGCAGCGGTGGGCTGTCGATCAATACAAACTCGTAGTCGTCCCATAGCTGAGTGAGCGCGCGGGACAGAACCAGTCCATACCCCCCCTGCATGGCAGATTGCCGTTCCAGTGTGGCCAGTGAGGTACTGGAGGGCATGAGTTTGATGTTTTCATGGGAAGTGTCGAGCAACAGCGCTGCAGCCAGTCCTTGAGGCACCTGCCCCTTGTGCTGGAACAGGTTGAAAACGCTGCTGGTCAAGCTGTCCGGATCATGGCCGAAGTAGCTGGTCATCGAACCATGGGGGTCCAGATCGACCACGAGCACACGCTGTCCCTGATCGGCCAGCAAACCGGCCAGGGCTACGACGGTGGTCGTTTTGCCCACCCCGCCCTTCTGATTGGATACAGCCCAGACTTTCATGCCCTTCCTCCGACAACAGATTGACGCGACACGCGTACCGACACACTCACAAACCTACAAAGCAGGAGTCGTGCCAGATGCACTGCCCGCACCGGGCGCAGCGCCGGATTCAATGCGCGCTTCACGCATTGAGTCCACTTCAGTTGCTGCATTTCCGGCAAATGCCTCGTGGCGTTTATCGGTGAAACGCGAGACCAGCAAGACCACCCGCCGGTTGGCTCTGCGTCCGGCAGCCGTTGTGTTGTCTGCTACCGGGCGATATTGACCATAACCCACGGCTGCCAATCGACCTGCATCAACCCCGCCGTTGTCGAGCATCCGCACCACACTGGCCGCACGCGCGGCAGAGAGTTCCCAATTGGTTGGATACGCCCGCGAGCGCATCGGGATATTATCGGTAAAGCCCTCTACATGAATCGGATTCTCATAGGGCGCCAGGATTTTGGCAATACGTTCAATCAGCGGGAAGGCGGCGTCCAGGGGTAATGCATCCCCACTGGGGAACAACAATCCGGAATTCAACTCTATCTCGATCCACAGCTCGTTGCCGCGGACTTCGAGGTCACCTGCACTGATCATATCGCCAAAGGCCGAGCGCATGGCGTCGGCAATGCTTTCAAGGGCATCGGCGCCTTCGCCCTGGCCGTCATTGCCAGCCGTACCCGGCTGCTCGCTGGTGTCGATACCCCGCGGAACGTTGTTGCCGACCTGGATCGGGTCGATGGTGCGCTGGGGTTGATTGAATGCACCGACCAGTGTGTCGGACAGGACTTTGTATTTGCCTTCGTTGACCGATGAAATGGAATACATGACAACAAAAAAGGCGAACAGCAAGGTAATGAAGTCGGCGTAGGACACCAGCCAGCGTTCGTGATTTTCGTGCTCTTCCTGTCGTCTGCGACGCATGCTGGACCCCTGCGGTTAATCGAGGAAGCCTTCCAGCTTCATCCCGATGGAGCGCGGATTTTCGCCTTCGGCGATCGACAGCAAGCCTTCAACCAGCATTTCCCGGTAGCGCGACTGTTGCAATACGACTGACTTGAGCTTATTGGCCACCGGCAGCAGGAACAGGTTGGCCAGGGCAACACCATAGATGGTCGCCACAAAGGCAACGGCGATACCGGTACCCAGCATGGATGGGTCCGCAAGGTTGCCCATCACGTGGATCAGGCCCATGACCGCACCGATAATACCGATAGTGGGAGAATAGCCGCCCATGCTTTCGTACACCTTGGCGGCCATCAGGTCATGATTTTCCCGGGTCAGCAGGTCAACCTCGAGAATACTGCGCAAGGCTTCCGGCTCGCTGCCATCAACCAGCAGCTGCAGGCCCTTGCGGGCGAATACGTCACGTTCGATCTCGGCGATCTGCTCAAGACCCAGCAGACCTTCCTTGCGCGCGATGGTGCTCCACTCGATCACCTGATTGATGCCTTCCTGCAGGCGGTTGCCTGGGGGCACGAAGATCCAGCGGGAAATGACCAGCGCCCGCTTGAAGACCTTCAGCGGGGTCTGGATGAACGCGGCACCCAGGGTGCCGCCAAAGACAATCAGCGCGGCCGGACCATTGAGCAGGGCGCCAACATGCCCCCCCTCGAGATAGTTGCCCCCGAGTATCGCAACGAAGGCAAGAATCACACCGATGATGCTGAGGATATCCATTAGCTGAGCTCTGCCAGATGGCGGCCGATGTCATCGAGGCTGTAGATCCCGTCAGCCAGATTGGCCTTGGCGATGGCCATGGGCATGCCGTAGATCACGCAACTGGCCTCGTCCTGAGCCCATACGTCACTGCCTGCCTGTTTGAGCATCCGCGCGCCCTCACGGCCATCCGCGCCCATGCCGGTGAGTACCACCGCGAGCACCTTGTCGCGAAACGTCTTGGCCGCAGAACCGAAGGTCACATCCACGCAGGGTCTGAAGTTCAACCGCTCATCTCCGGGAAGTATACGCACCACCCCGCGGCCATCCAGCATCATCTGCTTGCCGCCGGGGGCAAGCAGGGCCACGCCAGGCTTCAAGGTGTCACCATCTTCGGCCTCCTTGACGCTGATACGGCAGAGTTTGTCCAGCCGCTCGGCAAAGGCCTTGGTAAAGGCTGCCGGCATATGCTGGATGAGGAGCAAGGGTGAGGGGAAGTTGGCCGGCAGTTGAGTCAATACTTTCTGCAACGCCACCGGGCCGCCAGTGGAAGTGCCGATCGCCACCAGTTGGTAATGCTTTTTGCGCGGCGGCGGGCTATTACGTATAGGTGTGGGTGCGGGCCGTGGTGTTGCCGGCTCAGCGGGACGCAACCCGGGCCGGGCGGAGGTAGCGCCTGTAGAGGGAGCCGGAGCCGGGGTGGCGAGGGAGGCCGACGCTGAGGTGGAGCCCGATCCGCCAAGACCCAGTGAGCGCCGGTTGGTGCGGGCCAGGGTATGTACCCGCTCGCAGAGCAACTGCCGGACCTTGTCCGGATTGCGCGAGATATCTTCGAAATTCTTTGGCAGGTAATCTGCGGCGCCGGCATCCAGAGCGTCGAGACTGATCCGCGCGCCCTCATAGGTCAGCGACGAGAACATCAGAACCGCGGTGGGACAGCGCTGCATGATTTCGCGCACGGCCGTTATGCCATCCATCACCGGCATCTCGTAATCCATGGTGATCACGTCTGGACGCAATGCAAGGGTCTGGTCCACGGCTTCGCGCCCGTTGGATGCGGTGCCGACTACCTTGATCTGCGGGTCGCCCGCCAGGATTTCCGTCACCCTGCGACGGAAAAACCCGGAGTCGTCCACCACCAGCACCTTGACTACCATAGGCTATCTGCTCTCCTGAAACCTGAAGGGCACACTGCCGGACGGCAGCGTGCCTGTATCCATTTAATGCGCGACCATGCCGACTAACTGCGGCGCGCGTAACGCTTGAGCAGGCTGGGGATATCCAGAATCAGCGCAATACGACCGTCACCGGTAATGGTCGCGCCGGACATGCCGGCAGTGCCCTGCAGCATGCGTCCCAGCGGCTTGATCACCACTTCTTCCTGACCGACCAGTTGATCGACCACGAAGCCGACACGCTGCGTACCCACCGAGACGATAACCACGCTGGCGGCGGAACGGTCTGAAGTATCCTCGACACCCGGCATCAGCCAGCGCTTGAGAAAGAACAGCGGCAGGGCCTTGTCACGGACGATGATGACCTCCTGTCCGTCCACCACGTTGGTGCGCGACAGGTCCAGATTATAGATCTCGTTCACGCTGACCAGCGGCAGAGCAAAGGCCTGATCGTTCAGCATCACCATCAGGGTCGGCATGATCGCCAGGGTCAGGGGCACCTTGATCGCAATCACCGTACCCTGGCCCTTGGTGGAAGTGATGCCAATGGTGCCGTTGAGCTGGGAGATCTTGGTCTTGACCACATCCATACCGACACCGCGGCCGGATACGTCGGAAATTTCGGTCTTGGTCGAGAAACCGGGTGCCAGAATCAGATCGAAGCATTCGCTCTGGGTCAGACGATCGGCAACCTCCTTGTCCATCATGCCCTTCTCGACTGCCTTGGCGCGCAACACTTCGGCGTCCATACCACGGCCATCGTCGGTAATCGTCAGCAGGATGTGATCGCCTTCCTGTTCGGCGGCCAGCACTACCTTGCCGGTACGCGGCTTGCCCGCGGCTTCCCGTTCGGCGGGCAGCTCGATACCGTGGTCGACCGAGTTGCGCACCAGGTGCACCAGGGGGTCGGCCAGAGCCTCGACCAGATTCTTGTCCAGATCGGTCTCTTCACCGATCATGTCCAGGTTGATTTCCTTTTTCAGGCTACGCGCCAGATCCCGGACCACGCGTGGGAAGCGGCCAAACACCTTCTTGATCGGCTGCATCCGCGTCTTCATTACCGACGACTGCAGATCAGCGGTAACCACATCAAGATTGCCGACTGCCTTGTTGAGCTCCTCATCGCCGCTGCTCACGCCCAGGCGCACCAGGCGGTTACGCACCAGCACCAGCTCGCCGACCATATTCATGATCTCATCAAGACGGGCGGTATCGACCCTCACCGTGGTTTCGACGGCGGGGTTATCGGAGGCAGCCCCGGCCTTGTCCTTGGGTACCGGCGGGATAGAAGGTGGTGTTGGCGGTGCAGTGTCGGTGGCGGCCGCTGATACGGGACTGGCCGCCTTCGCAACGGGCTTGGCTGCTTTTTTTGCGTCAGCCGCCGGTTTGGCGGGAGCAGAAGCCGGCTGCGGGTCAATCACTGTCGGCGGTTTACCATTCCCATGCAACTGGTCAAGCAGCGCTTCGAATTCGTCATCGGTTATGTGATCTGACGCTTCGGGCTCCGGTGCGGATGTGGCAGCGGGACTGGAGGCGGCCGCAAGACCCGGGGCTGCACCCTTGCCATGGAGTTCATCCAGCAGCGCTTCAAATTCGTCGTCGTTGATTTCGTCACTCGTCGGTGCGGGTGCAGACGGCGGCGCGGCGGCAACGGCGGCGGTGGCGGCTGTTGTTGCGCCTTTGCCATGCAACTGATCGAGCAGCGCTTCGAATTCGTCATCGGTGATTTCGTCACCCGTGCCGGAAGCCGGAATGGCTGCGACTGCGTCAGTCTGTGCAACGGCACCGGATGGCTGTGCATCTGCGGACGGACCATGCAGCGCATCGAGCAACTGCTCAAACTCATCGTCGGTAATATCGCCCTCGGCTACTGTCGCTTCCGGCGCCTGGACGGCCTGCGGTTCAGGTGTCGCCGGACTGGCTTCGGTGGGCAGTGGGTCGCTTGCGGGCTCGTCAGCAGCTGGCGTTGCCAGTCGTGCAAGGGCCTCGAGCAGGGCTGGATCGGCGGGCGTTGGCGGGGTGCGCTCGCGCACTTCGTCAAACATGGTGTTGACGCTGTCCAATGCCTGGAGGACGACGTCCATCAGCTCGGAATCAACCTTTCGCTCGCCCTTGCGCAGGATATCGAAGACGTTCTCGGCGATGTGACAGCAGCCTACCAGCGCGTCGAGCTGAAGAAATCCGGCGCCACCCTTGACGGTATGAAAGCCGCGGAAGATAGCATTGAGCAAGTTGGTATCGTCGGGACGATTTTCCAGCTCGATAAGCTGTTCGGACAACAATTCCAGAATCTCTCCGGCCTCAACCAGAAAGTCCTGGAGGATCTCTTCATCCGCATCAAAGCTCATGCATCCACTCCCGGGTAGCGCTTGTTATTAGAAGCCCAGGCTGGACAGAAGGTCATCGACTTCATCCTGCCCTGAGACAACATCTTCTCTTTTATCGGCATGAATCTGCGGACCTTCACCCTTGGGTGACACTTTTTTTGCTTCGGGGGTGGCTTTCTGATGCTCTATGCCGGCAAAACGATCCACCTGACCGGCCATGCGTACCAGATCCAGCAAGCTTTCCTCGACGTCATGCACCAGAGTAATCACCCGCTTGATCACCTGACCGGTGAGGTCCTGATAATCCTGAGCCATGACAATCTCATTCAACTGACCGCTGACCTGGGTGGCTGAGCTTTCGGTTTTCTCCAGAAAGTCACCCATGCGCTTGTACAGGTCGCGGAATTCGCCGGCGGCCATTTCGCGTCGCTGCAGACGTTCCCAGTCGGTGCGCAGTGCAGCGGCTTCCTGGCCCAGATTGGCAACGATAGGCGCACTGGCGTCAACCAGATCCATGGTGCGGTTGGCCGCCTTGTCGGTGAGTGTCACGACATAGTCCAACCGATCCGAGGCATCCGAGATACGCGTGGCTTCAACATCATCACCCAGCGCCTGGCTGGTATCGAGCTGAAAGTTGACGATGGCGTTGTGCAGCGCACGCGTCAGCAGCCCCACTTCATGATAGAGACCGCGGTCGCGTGCCTGATTGATCGCGTGAATGACCAGTATGGCTTCGCCGAACTGCCCTTTCTCCAAGAGATCGACCAACTGCCGCGCATTGTCCTTCAGGGAATGTTCGTATTCCTGAGCGGTAGCCTGGCCGGTGTCCTTACTTAACGCCATAACCTGTACCCCGGTTGTTATTTAGCCTGAACGCGCTCGAAGATCTTCTCGATCTTTTCCTTGAGTGCCTGAGCGGTAAACGGCTTGACAACGTAACCGTTCACACCGGCCTGGGCGGCCTCGATGATCTGATCGCGTTTGGCTTCAGCGGTAACCATCAACACCGGGAGATGCTTGAGGCGTTCGTCAGCTCGTACTGCACGTAGCAGATCGATGCCGCTCATGCCGGGCATGTTCCAGTCGGTAACCAGAAAGTCAAAATTACCGCTTTGCAGCATTGGCAGCGCGGAGGTGCCATCATCGGCTTCCGCCGTGTTGGTGAACCCCAGGTCGCGCAACAAATTCTTGATGATGCGCCTCATCGTTGAAAAATCATCAACGATGAGAATTTTCATATTCTTGTCCAAGTCGACCTCCGTACACACCAGGAAGAGTGCGTTGTCACACTCCGTTAAGCTACTGGCCAAACAAGCCTTTCACGTTTTATTGACGCCAGTGTAACCGGAGTGGCCCAATCGTGCTGCCTCCGCTGACATTAGTTCGTCTTCGTACCTGTTACTGCCAGGCGATATTCTCGTTCTGTGGGCATTGTCCGGATGTTGACCACAAAATCAATCATTTCGCCATCCGCCCAGCCTGGCGCGCAGCCGCGCTGCGCACTGACTGTGTAACTGACTGACGCGCGACTCACTGACACCAAGCACTGCGCCTATTTCCTTGAGGTTCAGCTCTTCGTCGTAATATAGCGACAGCAGCAGACGCTCACGCTCGGGCAGGGTGTCAATTGCTTCCACCAGAGCCTGGCGAAAACGCTGGTCCTCCAGCCCGCCAAAGGGCTCTTCGTCGCCGTGTGCGTCGGCCCGGGTTCCGGATTCGAGCAGGTCATCGAAGCTGAACAGCTTGCTGCCGGCTGTATCATTGAGGATCGAATAATATTCCTCAAGACTCATTTCCAGCTCTGCAGCTATCTCCTGATCCTTGGCATCACGTCCCAGCCGCGACTCGACGGCGCGCACTGCATCACTGACCATGCGAGTATTGCGGTGTACCGAACGTGGCGCCCAGTCACCCTTGCGTACCTCATCGAGCATGGCCCCACGAATACGGATACCGGCATAGGTCTCGAAGCTGGCGCCCTTGGAATTGTCAAACTTGCGAGAGGCTTCGAGCAAGCCGATCATGCCGGCCTGTATAAGATCATCAACCTGGACGCTGGCCGGCAGGCGGCCCAGCAGATGGTAGGCAATACGCTTGACCAGAGGAGCGAACTGTTCGACCAGACGATCCTGGGAACCCGCGGAACCCTGTGCGCGTGTATACATGCTCACCCCACCTGCCGTTAAGGTCATAGGCCTGTTCCGGTCTGTTGCACCAGGCGCTCGACAAAAAATTCAAGGTGGCCGCGTGGATTGGCCGGTAATGGCCAGGCGTTCACCTTCTGTGCGATCCCGCGGATCGCCAGCGATGCCTTGCTACGCGGGAAAGCATCATATACCGCGCGCTGTTTCTGCACCGCCTTGCGTACGTTTTCATCGTAGGGTACCGCGCCAACATACTGCAGGGCCACATCCAGAAACCGATCGGTGACCTTGGTCAGCTTGCTGAACACCAGACGACCTTCCTGGGGAGTGTGAACCATGTTGGCCAACACGCGAAAGCGCGTCATGCCGTGGTCACGATTAAGCAGTTTGATCAGCGCATAGGCGTCGGTAATCGAGGTGGGCTCATCGCAGACAACCACCAGAACTTCCTGGGAGGCGCGTACGAAGCTCACAACCGAATCGCCGATTCCGGCGGCGGTGTCGACAATCAGCACATCGATATTGTCACCGATTTCACTGAACGCCTGAATCAGACCCGCATGCTGCTGGGGATTGAGGTTGACCATGCTGGCAGCGCCGGAAGCGGCTGGAACGATGCGGATCCCCCCGGGGCCGTTGAGCAGCACATCGCGCAGCTCGCAGGTTCCTTCCAGCACGTCAGCCAGCGTCGCCTTGGCCTTGAGTCCGAGCAGAACGTCGACGTTGGCCAGACCAAGGTCAGCATCAAGCAGGACGACACGCCGCCCCAAATCGGCAAGTGCGAGGCCGAGATTGACTGACACGTTGGTCTTGCCTATGCCGCCCTTGCCGCCGGTGACCGCAATAACCTGAACCGGATGTTTGCTGCCCATCTGCGTTGATTACCTTCTTATAAGTTCGGTTAGCTTGCCCGCTGGGTGTGTAGTATACCGGCAAACACATCTGCCATGGCCTGATCTGCCGGCGCCTCGTTGCCCGCCAGACTGACCGCGCGGCTGACCAGCTGATGCCCCACTGCCTTGGCAATATCATCCGGTATGCGCTGGCCATCTGCCAGATAGGCTACCGGTAAACCCTGTTGCATGGCCAGACCCAATGCTTCTCCGAGAGTGGCTGCCTCGTCGACCTTGGTCAACACGCAACCGCTGAGGCCACAGACCTTGTAGGTGTGATAAGCAGCCTTGAGCACCTGATACTGACTGGTTGCTGCCAGCACCAGCAACTTGCTGACACGATGGCCCAGTGCCGCCAGTTGATTGAGCTGGCCGTGAAGATGCGGGTCCTGGGCCTGAAGGCCGGCGCTGTCGACCAGCACCAGGCGCTTGCCGGAGAATTCCTGAAGCACATCGGCCAGGCTGTTTTGCTCGTCAACCACGCGCACCGGCACATTGAGAATACGCCCAAGGGTACGCAATTGCTCGTGGGCACCAATGCGATAGGTATCCATGGTGACCAGAGCCACATGCTGGCTGCCATGCTTGAGCACATAGCGTGCGGCAAGCTTGCCCAGGGTGGTGGTCTTGCCGGCGCCGGTGGGACCGACCAATGCAACAATGCCGCCCTGATCAACCAGCTCTTCGCGCATGACCGGGATGCTGTGGGCCAGGTGCGCCAGCAGCATCCGCCAGGCCTGGCGCGTATTGGTTTCGTTAGCTACCAGTTGCAGCAGCTTCTGGCTCAATTCGGCTGGCAGGCCCAGTTGGGTAAGACGCCGCCAGAGGCTGGCCTGTTGTGGGCGCTGCTGATTGACCTGACCCCAGGCCATGCTACCCAACTGCGCTTCGAGCATTTCGCGCAGACCGGCAATTTCATCGCGCATGGCGCTCAGGCCGGAGCTGCTTTCGGGTTCGGAGTGAGTCTGCTGCCGAGTGGGTGCTGCCTGGGCGCGGGGCGCCTCGGGGACCGGGTCGGCGATTTCGTTATTCAGTCTGTCGAGCAGCTCGCGGGCAACAGGCGAGCCATCGCGCACTGCCTGGCGCATGGTCTCGCCAAACAACTGCCGATTGACGCTGGGCTGCTCGGTCGAACGGTCGCCGGCCTCAAGCTGAGCCCGGGCGCTGACGATGCGCTCCTGGGTTTTCTTGAGCTCCTGGCTCAGGCCTGGGGTGGGCGGAGTCAGGCGTGGCGCTTCGTAGTCCACCGCGGCGGTCAGTTCCACGCCGCCAACAACCCGGCGGTTGCCGATAATCGAGGCGTCGGCACCCAGCTCCTCGCGGACCAGCTTCATCGCCTGGCGCATATCGGCAGCAAAGAACCTTTTTACTTTCATGGCTGACCCACCCTTCTATTCGTATGTATTAGCTTTGGCCGACCGTAGCAACGATGGTGACCTGCTTGCTGTCCGGTATTTCCTGGTAGGACAGCACATGGGCTCCGGGGGCTGCGTAGCGAACAAACTTGGCCATCATGCCGCGAACCGGTCCCGCTACCAGCAATATCGCCGGCTTGCCCTGCACTTCCTGCCGCTGTACCGCATCGGCCAGTGAACGCTGAAGCTTCTCGGCCATGCCCGGTTCGAGCATGATGCCGTCGTCACCCCCCTGACCGGCCTTCTGTAGACTCTGTAGCAATATCTGTTCCAACCTTGGCTCCAGAGTGATCACAGGTAGCTCCGAGTCAAGCCCTACAATGCTTTGTACGATGGAGCGAGCCAGCGCCACGCGAACAACCGCAATCAGTGCGCCAGGATCTTGACTCTTGCCAGGCTGGTTGGCGATAGCCTCGGCGATGGTGCGAATGTCCCGGACCGGCACCTGCTCCTGCAGCAGGCCCTGCAGAACCTTGAGCAGCCCTGACAGGGAAATGATGCCAGGCACCAGCTCCTCTGCCAGCTTGGGGGAAGCCTTGGCCAGCACCTGCAGCAACTGCTGAACCTCCTCATGACCAAGCAGTTCGTGGGCATGCTTGTGCAGTATCTGATTGAGGTGGGTGGCCACCACGGTGCTGGCGTCCACCACGGTATAACCCAGTGATTGCGCCTGATCCTTCTGCATCGGCTCGATCCAGACTGCATCCAGACCAAACGCCGGATCCTTGCCGGCCAGGCCCTTGATCTCGCCAAAAACCTGACCCGGGTTGATGGCCAGCTCGCGGTCGGGGTACACCTCGGCCTCCGCCACACCCACGCCCATCAGTGTGACGCGATAGGAATTGGGCGACAGATCCAGGTTGTCGCGAATATGCACAGAGGGCATCAGAAAGCCCATGTCCTGGGAGAGCTTCTTGCGCACACCCTTGATTCGCGCCAGCAGCTGGCCCCCCTGGTTGCGATCAACCAGGGGAATCAGGCGGTAACCGACTTCCAGGCCGACCATATCTACCGGAGTGACGTCGTCCCAGCCCAGCTCACGGGTTTCAGGGCGAGCCAGAGCGGGCACTTCCGCTTCCTGGCGCTGCACTTCTTCCGCCTCGACCAGCTTCAAACGCTGGCGGTTGGCGATGTAATACGCAGCGCCGGCGGCCAGGGCACCGAGACTCAGGAAGGAGAAGTGCGGCATGCCGGGAATCAGACCCATGACGATCATGATCGCCGCCGCAATCGCCAGTGCCTTCGGCGAGGCAAACATCTGACGGTTGACCTGCGCGCCCATGTCTTCGGAGGTGGAAACGCGGGTCACCATAATTGCTGCAGCAGTGGACAGCAACAGCGACGGTATCTGCGCCACCAGACCGTCACCAATGGTCAACAGCACGTAGATACGTCCGGCGTCAGCGAAGCTCAAGTCGTGCTGGGCGATGCCGATTGCCAGACCACCAATGACGTTGATGAACAGAATCAGCAGACCGGCGACCGCGTCACCGCGAACAAACTTGCTGGCACCGTCCATGGAGCCGTAGAAGTCTGCCTCCTGGGCCACTTCCTGGCGACGTAGCTTGGCCTGTTCCTGATCGATAATGCCGGCATTGAGGTCGGCATCAATGGCCATCTGCTTGCCGGGCATGGCATCCAGGGTGAATCGCGCACTGACTTCGGAGATTCGTCCGGCGCCCTTGGTTACCACGACGAAGTTGATGATCATGAGGATCGCGAAGACCACCAGACCGACCACATAGTTGCCGCCGATCACCACCTCACCAAAGGCCTGGATAACCTTGCCCGCGGCATCTCCACCCTCATGACCGTAGAGCAGCACCACCCGCGTGGAGGCCACGTTCAGCGCCAGGCGTAGCAAGGTCGCCACCAGCAGGATGGTCGGGAACACAGCGAAGTCCAGGGGCCGCAGGGCGTAGGCACAGACCAGCAGCACCACTAGCGCAAGCGCGATATTGAAGGTAAAGAGCACGTCGAGCAGAAATGGCGGTACTGGCAGCATCATCATGCCGAGCATGACCAGCAACAGAATCGGCACGCCCAGGCTGCCGTGGCGCAGCCCCGCCAGGTTACTGCGCATGTTCCCCATTACTTCTGTGCGATTCACTGCCATGCGTTCGACATTCCCGATCAAATATTTGACGCCAGATACGGCCTGGCATGACCCTACGCAAGTTCCGTTCCAGTCTGCGATTTTTTGTCACAGAATCACACATAGCTGTCACAACGAGGGCGATCGATCGCTGCTAATATTGCAGTGCAACAAAAAAGCGGGCTGCCTTTGAGCCGACCCTGTCTGCCAGTCCAATCAGCCCAAGGGCCGCACCATGAGATCAACCGTGAAGCTGCCCGCTAACATGCCTACACAGCGACTGATCATGGTTGTGCTGAGCCTGCTGGTGGTGCTGTTCATCATTGGCATGTTGTTGATGTCGCGGCTGAATCTGGACTTTGCCCAGCAAGCCATGTCCGACCTGCGTCAGCGTCAGATCATCGATACCTTTGAAGCCAATCTGGACCGCATAAACGCCCACCATCAGAAAATGGAGCAGAATACGGTCGGGCTGGCGCGTACCGGTGAGCTATTTCATCGGCTGCGACAACAGGGCAACGCAAGTGCATCCCGACTGGAATCGATGCTTCGTGACGGGCTGGATGATTTTCCAGACGCGCACGGGAGCGGCGTCTGGTACGAACCGGGGGCTTTAGCCGATCAACCTGTCGGGGTGATTGCCTATCGACAGGGTTCGGAGATCATCACCACCCGTGCCAGCGCCGAATTCGTCAACCGCGCCTGGTATCGGCGACTGGTCGACAACCTGGATAACGCCAGGGTGACGGGCCAGGCCCGCCGCTTCTACTGGACAGCGGCCTACTTCAAGCGCCGTATCGATGACGTGGTAATAAGTCTGAGCACCACCATGCGGGATGCGTCCGGTCGCAGCATTGGTATTGTCTCGACCGACTGGCGGGCCGATGACGTCATCCGCCTGATCAGCGGCGTAGACATAACGCCAGGTACGTTTTCCTTTCTGCTGGACAGCGAGAACCGCAACCTGTCCAGCCTGGCCCGGGCCGATGATGTGGAGCACGCACAACAACTGATGACGGCCATCAGTGACGCTCAGCTGCAACAGCTGGTGCCGCAGGCCGTGGGCCGGTTGTCGAGTGTGACGCCCCCCCGAGAGCAGCGAACCCTCGAAGTGGGGGGCGAGGAGTTTGCCCTGTTCTACTCTGCCACCCAGGCAGGTATGGTTTTCGGCATTGGCGTCCCCCAGGCGGAGATTGACGCTGTTCTGCTACCCATGCGTGCCAGCAACCTGCGGATCGTGGCATTGATCGGCAGTATCCTGGTGGTTTTGTCGGCGTTGATCCTATACATGATCGCCGGCACTCTCAGGCGGCTGCGCAACCTCTACACCGACCCACTGACCCAATTACCCAATCGTGAGCGCTTGCTGGTGGATCTGCGCAGCCGGCCCGCCGCGTCACTGGTATTGCTGAATATCGATGGCTTCAAGCAAATCAACGATTTCTACGGCCATCAGTGTGGCGACCATGTGATTGTGACCCTCTCAACACAGCTGCAAGCCTATCTCCAGGCCAGGCCCCTTTCACGCAGCGGTCGGCTCTACCGTATGCCGGGTGACGAGCTGGCAATCTGGCGACCCGGTCAGGCAGATGAGGCCGCACTGGTTAGCCTGGCGAGTGATCTACAGGCGTTTGTGAGCTCGGTACGGACCCAGTGGGAAGATCACGATATTACGCTGCATGTCAGTATGGGGCTGGCCAGTACGCGCCTGCGCAACGGCGAAAAACTCGACCCGGAACACCTGCTCCCCTCCGCCAATATTGCCCTGGAGCACGCCCGTGTAGCTCAGGCCGGTTACATGCTCTACGACCCTGCCGATCGTGCGCGCGAGAATTACGAACACAACCTTATCTGGGCCAACAAGTTGAAGCTGGCTCTTGAAGAAAACCGGCTGGTGCCCTTCTTCCAACCCATCATGCACGTGGAGAGCGGCCGGATAGAAAAATATGAATGTCTGGTGCGTATGCTCGACCACCAGGGTGAACCGATCAGCCCGGCCATGTTCCTGCCCATTGCCCGGAAAATCCGCCTGTACCGCTCGGTCACCCGGCGAATGATCGATATGAGCCTGCAATGGTTTGCCAACAACAATTACGAGTTCTCCCTCAATCTGTCGTCCGAGGATCTGCTGGATCCCGAGCTCCATGAGTTTATTGTTGAACGCTTGCAAAAGCGGTCCCTGGCCGAACGGGTAATTTTCGAGGTGCTCGAGTCCGAGAGCATTGAGAACTACGAGCCCGTGCGCCTGTTCATCGACCGAGTGAAAGCGCTGGGATGCCGCATAGCGATTGATGACTTTGGGACGGGATATTCCAACTTCGAACACCTGCTGCGCCTGAATGTTGATCTGATCAAGATTGACGGCAGTCTGATCAGGCAGCTGGATACCGACACCAATGCGATGACACTGACCCGGGGGATCGTTCAGTTCGCCAAGGAGCTCGGCCTCAAGACCGTCGCTGAATTTGTACACAGTCAGGCAGTGCTGGCTCAGGTGAGAGCGCTGGGCATCGATTTTGCCCAGGGCGCCTGTATCGGCATGCCGGCCAACGCGCTGATTACCGACATTGTGTTGGCAGATAAGACTAGCGCTGGCGGGGAAGAGAGGAATGCGCGCTCTGATCTATAAAGTGATTGGAGCCGTCACCTAACCCGGCTATGCTCCTGAGTGATGGCTTAGCGCCTTGGTTCGATCTGGAGACATCATGCACGCATTCCCGGCCACCCTTGTTGTTGGCCTGCTCGCTTTTTCGTTAAGCGGCTGCAGCAGCCTGCCGGACCGCGAAGAGGTCTGGTCGCGCTCCAGCGACTTCTTCAACCAGTCGGCAGAGGTGCTCAAGGCTCAGCGCAAACGCCTGGCCAACTTCGCCGGCAGTCTGGTGAGCAGCAAGGATGACGAGGCCCGCGATAAGGAAGTCAGCGCCCTCTTCGCCCAACCCTATATAGACCCACTGACCCGTTATCTGGAGGAGCGCTCGGGCGATGACCGTTTCGCTGCCCAGCTCGCACGGGTGGCTGCCGAGCGTAACCGTCGCTGCGCAGATATCGCTGATACCTACGCCGATCGCACGGCCACTCGCGACAACCTGCAGCGCATGCGTCGCGGTTATCTGTATTCATGCCCTACCGAGGTTCAACGCTTTGCCGCTCGCGTCGATTCCGGCACGAATACCACCACGGCCAGTCGCTCTGATTCAACCAGGGCCGCCCAGGTTGCCCGGCCCGGAAAGCAGGTTGAGAGCCCCGCCGCACGCCCTGTCAGCTCAGCCAGCAGCGACCAGCCGGACACCGAGCTGGAAGATGCGCTGAGCCGGCGACAACACAGCGACTGCTATCTGCTGTTTACTATTCGCAACAACACCCAGGCTCTTGAGGCGTGCGAACCGCTGGCTGCCGAGGGCGATGCCAAGGCGCAACATCACATGGCCCAACTGGCACTCATGAGTAACAACACCTCCAGTGCTGCTGACTGGGCAAAACAATCGGCGGCCCAGAAGTACCCGCCCGGACAGCTCGCTCTGGGCCTGCTGCTGCAGGACGGTCGTGGCATAGCCAAGGATCCCATCCGCGCCCATGGCCTGCTGAAAAGCGCCGCAGATCAGGGGCTTGCCGAGGCCGCCTATTACACCGGCCTGAGCTTCCAGACAGGTACCGGGGTGAGCGCCAATGCAGCGAACGCAGCAAGGTACCTGGAAAAAGCGGCTGCAAGCGGGCACATCCCGGCCTACTTTGCCCTGGCAGAGTTGCATGAAGGCAGTGCTCCCGAGCAGTCGCGCTATTGGCTGGATCAGGCTGCGCGCAAGGGCTCGGCCCGTGCCCAGTATCTGTTGGGCGAAAGCTATGCGCGGGGCACCCACGGCCAGACCGATAACGAAGCCGCCTATGTCTGGTACAGCCTTGCGTTGCTCAACGGCCACGACGACGCCAAAGCTGGTATTGAACGGCAAGAAAAGCTGTTGACAGGCAGTCAGCTGGCGACCGCCCGATCACGCGTCGAGGACGGGATTAACGGTCGATGGGACTGAAAAACCTCGCTGACATGAGGATGAAGCGCCTGATCATGCTCATCCTCACCTTGCTCGCCGGTGTTTTTCTCGTGGGCATGTTGGTGATGTCATCACTGAATCTGGATTTTTCCCAACAGGCAATGGCGGAGCTGCGCCAGAAACAGATTACCGATATTTTTCAGGCCAACCTGAACCGGATCAACGCCCACCACCAGTTGATGGAACAGAATACCTCAAGCCTGGCCAACCTGGGCGAGACGCTCTACCGCAGCAGGGAAATGGCTCAGGGCGACGCAGCCCAAGCGCTTGCTACCAGTCTCGAGAATGGGCTGCGCAGAATGCCTCAGGCCTACGGTGCAGAAATCTGGTACAACCGCCCGGGCAATGGTAATCAATCCGGGCAGGACGTTTCGGCCTATGCCTATCGCAACGCAGGTCTGATCCGTACTCAATCTGACGGAAACCTCTATCACAGCAGGAACTGGTACAGCCGGGTTCTGCCTGAAGTTACTGCCGGCGGGGAACCCCTGGAGCGCACCGGTTTTTTCTGGACGCCTGCCTACTACAAGGAGCTGATCGATAACGTGGTGATCAGCCTCACCACCGAAATGCGGGACGCCCAGGGAGCGGTTATCGGGCTGGCATCTACCGACTGGCGCGCAGACGACATCATCAATCTGGTCAGTGGCGTCAAGGTGACGCCGGGTACCTTTGCCTTCCTACTGGATAACGAAAACCGCAATCTGTCGAGCCTAGCCTACGCCGACGACGTGCTGGCAGCCCAACGCAAGATCGATGCGATAATCAACTCGAACCTGCATGACCGCGTTGGCGGCTCCCGGCCCCAGTCTGCGGTGATTTCCGGAAGCCTGCTGGTGGCCCCGATGCAAACCATGCCGCTGACGGTGGATGACCAGCAACATCTGCTTTTTTACAGCCGAACCCGGGCGGGTATGGTCTTTGGGGTGGGTGTACCCAAGACTGAAATTGATGCCGTATTGCTCCCCATGCGTGAGAGCAACCTGAAAATTGTCGCCCTGGTCAGCGCGGTTACCCTGGGGTTGACGTTACTGATCATGCTGATCGTCGCGCGCATACTCAACCGGGTACAGATTCTTTACACCGACGCCCTGACCCAACTGCCCAACCGGGAAAAATTGCTGGTTGATCTGGAACGGTCCGACGTCGCCTCCCTGCTGCTGATCAATATCGACTCGTTCAAGGAGATCAATGATTTTTACGGCCACCAGTGTGGCGATCATGTCATCAGCCATCTGGCACTGGGCCTGCGGGATCTGTTGCTGCGGGACCGGGGCTGGGCTGCGTGCCGGCTATACCGCATGCCGGGGGACGAGTTGGCAATCTGGCTGCCCTCTGCCGAAAGCTCGGCGCAACTGGCCAGTCGTGCCGAATCCCTGTTGAGGTTTGTCAGCATGCTGCCGGTAACCTGGCAGCAGCAGACCATTCCGCTCAATGTGACCCTTGGCGTTGCCACCAGTCTTCAGCAGGACGGCTCCCAGCAAGCGGATGAGCAGTTGCTGACCTCGGCCAGCATCGCTCTGAAATCAGCGCGCATGGCCCGCACAGGTTATTGCATATACGACCCGGCACACCGTACCCGTGAAAGTTACGAACAGAACCTGATCTGGGCCAACCGCCTCAGGCGCGCCCTGGATGACGGACGTATCGTCCCCTATTTTCAGCCGATCCTGGATTTGCGCACCGGTCGTATCGAGAAGTTCGAATGTCTGGCGCGCATGATTGATGAAAATGGCAGCCCGATCTGTCCTGCCGAATTTCTAGGCGTGGCCAAGAAGATCCGGCTCTACCGCTTGATCACACGCACCATGGTTACCCAGTGTTTCACCCGGTTTGCCGAGAATGATTATGCCTTCTCCCTGAACCTGTCATGCGAGGACCTGCTCGATCCCGATCTGACCAACTTCATCGTCGACAAGCTCAAGGGCAGCCCTTCGCTGGCTTCGAGGCTGATCTTCGAGATTCTGGAGTCGGAGGGTATCGAGAATTACGCTGAGGTGCGCCGCTTCATTGACCGGGTCAAGGCCCTGGGATGCCGCATTGCGATTGATGACTTTGGAACCGGTTACTCGAACTTCCAGCATCTGCTGCGCCTGAATGTCGACATTATCAAGATCGATGGCAGCCTGATTGAGCATATCGATACCGATCCGATCGCCCTGAACGTGACCCGCGGCATTCAGCAATTTGCTACGGGCCTGGGGATGCGCACTGTCGCCGAGTTTGTGCACAGCAAGGCAGTGCTCGAGTGCGTTCGTCTACTCAATATCGATGATGTGCAGGGCTATCACATTGGCAAGCCTTCCCCGCATCTGGTTACCGAGCCGGAGAACGGCAGGCCCCTGCCAAGAATCACTCTGCTCAGCAACATCAGAAAGTCATGAGCGACCGTCTTAACGGTAGATAATCGAGCCACGCATGGGCGCAAGCCTGTGCAGAAGCCGGTTCTGCGAGGTTACCGGCACCCCTTCCGCGGTCATCGCGACAATCAGATTTTCCACCAGAGCGTTGAAGTCTCCCTCGGTAATATCCATACCGGCATGGCTATCTTCCATGCTGTCACCGGTATATTCGCAGGGCCCGCCACTTTCCATACATATCTGCTCGACCAGCTTTTCAAAAAGGCGGTCAATATCAGCGTCTACAAAATGACTGACGATGCGTTCATCATCGGCAATATTGATCAGCAACCCCTCGACAATCCGCTCGATACCCGATTGCCCACCCAGAGCCTGGTACAACTCATCCTCGGCAGGTGGCGGAGCGGCGGAATGGGCGGCGCAGCCGCCCAGGGTCAGCGCGGCGACAAGTACAATCAGGTGACGCATGGAGACCTCAGTAGCTCAGCTGCAGTGAAAGGTACAAGCCGGTCTGATCATCGAGAGTGGCGATTTCACCCAGATCGGCCCAGGCAGCGACAATCGAGACCCTTTTGGAAGGAAAATAACCGACGAACAGATCCTGCCAGTCGCTTTCTCCGGCAAAGGAGAGATTATCGGGCTTCTCCCGATACTCGAGACCCACGACCCATTGCGGATTGAGCAATATACCGACGCTCCCCTCCTTGAGCAGGCTGCGACCGCTTCGACGATCACCACCAAAGCCCAGCAATCCGGTCTCGTTGGCGCGACTGTAGCGCAGCGTACCGTTGACCAGCAGGTTGTAGCCAAAGGCGCCACCCAGGAACAGACGGCTGGCGGCCAGATAGGCTTCGGTATCAGAATCACGTCGGGCGCCCACCGCGTCCGGAATAAAGAAATTGGTCTGGCGCTTATACTGCAGACCCAGCGCAACCTGAGGCAGCTGATCGTAGACCAGATCGCCGAACAGGCGGTACTTGGCGCCGAAAACATCCTGATTGAGACTGCGTTCGGGCAACCCGGCAGCCTTGGCCAGCGTGTCGATATCGAGTCGTTGCCGCGCGAATGACAGCTCGACGCGATTGGCATAACTGAAGCTTGCTCCCGCGGTATCCAGGCGATAATCGCCGGTATCCACCCGGGTCGCGAACGCAGCGCCGCCCCACTGCTCACGGGTACCGTAACCGGACATCACCGCCCAGGGTACAATGCCGCCGCCAGCTGCGCCTTCTATCATGCTCGCTCCGCCCGTCGCCAGCAGGCGATCTCCGGGCTCAGCAACGGCGAAAACAGGCATGCAGCTCAACAGAGCTGCAACCACTGCCTTTTTCATGAATGCTCCGTCTGTTTGTACGTGTGTCTATTTTTCTCTAACCAGGCCTCCAGGTCCAGTGCCGCAATTGGCCGACTGATGTAGTAACCCTGGGCGGTATCGCAGCCCAACGCCCTCAACCACTCCAGACTGATTGCGTTCTCTACACCTTCAGCTATGACCTTGAGGCCCATATTGTGGGCCAACTCGATTGTGGAGCGGACAATGACTGCATCCTCACTGCCCTCTGCCAGGTTCAGTACAAAGGACTTGTCGATCTTCAGATCCTGCACCGGCAGGCTCTTGAGCATCGCCAGTGAAGAATAACCGGTACCGTAATCGTCCACCGCAAGACTGATACCCATCTCACGCAGTTGGTGCAGGCTGCGCAGACTGCGCTCCGGGTTGACCATCAGCGCGCTCTCGGTCACTTCAAAAGCCAGCATCGCCGGATCGATGCCATGCTTTTCCAGCACCTTTGCCACCTGATCGACAAAGTTCTCGTCATCCAGATCCAGCGCGGAAATGTTCATTGCGACGCCGAGCTCGACGCCTTGATCAGCCCAGTGGCGCATCTGCGTCGCAATCGCGCCAAGAATCCACTGGGTCAGCTTGTGAATGCTTCCGGTCTGTTCGGCCAGCAGAATGAATTCATCTGGGCCAATAAAACCCAGCTCCGAGTGGTGCCAGCGCATCAGCGCCTCCACCTGCCTGACTTCACCGCTGGCGATGTCGAGTTTGGGCTGATAGACCACTGAAAGCTCACGCATCTGTGCTGCAAAATGGATGTCGCGAATCAGGCGCAGGCGGCGCATGTAGTCCTGGTCACGCTTGGCCTGGTAAACGGAGATGCGCATCGGTCCCGGATGCGCGTCGGCGGCGGCAATGGCAACCTGTCGCAACAGCTCGTCAGGATCGTCGCTATGATGCGGCCACGCCACCACACCGGCCAGCCACTCGAGGTTGAGCTTCATGCCGTCGTTGTCCATTCTCTCGGACAGAATGGTTATCAGCCGGTCGGTGGTGATCACCGCCTGATCTGTCTCCATATTGTTGAGCACCAACAGAAAACCCTGTCCAGGGTGGTAGGCGAGCAACGAGTTGGTCGGTACGCGAGCACGGATGCGATCCGCCGAGGCGACTACCGTGTGAGAGTAGAAGGTCTGGCCACGGGCCTTGATCAGGTCTTCGGCACCAGACAGGTAAAAGGCAACCAGGGCACCGGAGCGGCCGGCAGAGAGAGAGTCAGCCAATCGCTCACGCGTTTTGGCCAGATTCCCAAGGCCAGTCAGAGGGTCGTGAAAGGCATTGTGAGCTATCTGCCGTTCACGCTCGGCGATATCCTCGCGCATGGTGTCGATGCTTTCGGCAAGCCGGCCTAGCTCATCACTGCGTTTGAGGGTGACCATGCTGGCGTAATCACCCTGACCGATGCGCCGCGCCGCTTCGGCAAGCAGGCTGACTGGTCGGGAAAGGCTTCCGGCCATCACATAGGCGGCAAGTGAGGAAACTCCCAGGGCAATCAGCGTGATCAGCAGTAGTTCGCGCTTGAGCAGGTCGAATATGGCCAGGGCGTCTTCCAGGGGACTGAGAAGCTGCGCCTTCACCTGTAAACCGTCCTGTTGCAGGAGTGTGATACGGGTGGCCAGGTAGACTTCTCCGTCCACATCCACAATGGACGACTCGGGCGTCTCCAGGCTCGCGATGGCATGGTCCATTGGCAGCGTGCCGACGCGATCGAGCACCTCATCACCTTGTGCGGTGATAAAGCTGACTTCCAGACCTGTCAGGCTGCGCATTTCCTCTGCCAGTTCCTGGGTAAGACGAAAGGCCATTGCTACCTGACCCACAGCCAGGGGCGCCATGACGACCGCATCGACCAGCAGGAAGGGTTGCTCATCAATCAAGGCCACCAGGGCGTTGGTGCTCAACGGTTGCAGGGCACTGAGCTCCACTTGCGAACCACTGACCTCCATCCGGCTGGACACCTGAATATTACCATCGGCGTCAAAAAACAGCGCTTCATCCGCTCCGATGCGGCGTGCCTGATTCAGCAAAGCCGAGCGAATTGTCGGCAGATCCCCCGAGGCAACCGCCTCGCGAAAGCCGAAGTCCGCAGCCAGCACCTCGGTCGCGCCGGCAAGCTCCTGAGCCCTCAGCTCCAGCAAACGGCTGAATACATTGGCGCCCACCTGCAGCTGTTGACGCGCCTGACGTTCTGCGGAGCTGTCAGTGGCGCTGTATACCGCAACAAAGACCGCGCCAAGTACCAGAGCAAGCAAACCCACCAATAGGAGGATCAGGCGCGTGCGCAGCCGCTCAATTCGCATACTTGCCGGCCGCCTTGTTGAAACGCTTCTGCAATGGGGACAGCGGCTTTTCAACCACCGCTTCCGCCATACCGTCAACGGCCAGAGTCAGACTGTCGCTGGCGTGCAGATCAATACTGCCTAGGGTGACGGGCGGTGCGTCACCCAGGGTAGGATGCCACCAGGACACCACGGACTCGCCCGGGGGCAGATGCTCCAGGTCGAGTATCCCCTGCGGGTTGGATAGGCCATACCAGGGGCGATCGGTGACCAGAATATAGCCGATCATGGCATCGTGAATATTGCAGCCCAATACCACCGGCCCAGCCTGTTCGAAGGTGACCGGAGGCGCTTCGGAGCCATGGAAAAGCCGCAGCTCGAAGGCTTTTGTCGGAGAGAATGAGTACACATGGTGGCGAACATTATCGCCGTTGGGGAATCCGACATCCGTTCCGGCGGGCACAACTAGCACACGGGGTTGGAACTGAAGGTCGATCTGATCCATCGAAGAGGACAGAGGCGGCCGCTGTGGGACACCCTCAACCAGGATCACTGCATCCTTCAGGGCGTTGCCCTGCTGATCCAGAACCGGCAGGGTGGCAGCCGGAATGGCGACGGCAGTGCTGGCCAGAAACACAGCCACGAGCATGGCCGGATAACGCGTAAAGTGCATGATAACTCTCCCTGGCATGCGTTTCGGCAGCCCCCAAGCTCTGATGTCAGTCAAGGCTTCCCAGTATGCGCCGACTCGGTTAAACGTTAGCATACAGCCATTATTTGTACCTGTGCAGGAGTACCTATGTCCAACCAAGCTGTTTCGCTATCTGTTCTGGATCTGTGTCCGGTCCCCCAGGGTGCGACCCCCGCGCAGGCGCTGAGCAATGCCATGGCCCTGGCCCAATATGCAGAGAGCCTGGGTTACCGCAGGTACTGGGTAGCGGAACATCACAATATGACCGGCATCGCGAGTGCCGCGACCTCCGTTGTCATGGGTTATCTGGCTGCGGGTACCTCGCGCATTCGTATTGGCTCGGGAGGCATCATGCTACCCAACCATGCACCCCTGCAGATTGCCGAACAGTTCGGCACCCTGGAGTCTCTCTATCCCGGCCGGATCGACCTGGGACTGGGGCGCGCCCCGGGTACCGATCAGGCTACCGCACAGGCACTACGTCATGGCCGCGGCGACGGCTCCGACTTCCCGCAGATGCTCGATGAATTGCGCCGTCTGTTTGCCGAGCCCCAACCAGGCCAGCGATTACAAGCTGTGCCCGGGGCCGGTCTCAAGGTTCCCATCTGGCTGCTCGGCTCGAGCACATTCAGCGCGCAGCTGTCTGCCGAGCTGGGACTGCCCTTTGCCTTTGCCGGCCAGTTTTCCCCTGATTTCATGTTCAGCGCATTGCGTACCTACCGTGAGCACTTTCAACCGTCTGAGAGCCTGACGCAGCCCCACGTCATGCTGGGCATCAATGCCTATGTCGGTGAGAGCCGAGAGCACGCCGCCATGCTTGCTACCTCACACCAGCAAGCATTTCTTAACCTGATACGCGGACGCCCGGGCCCCTTGCCACCGCCGGTCGACGATATGGAACCGCTGTGGCAACCACACGAGAAGCACAGCGTGCTATCGACCCTGGCCGGCACACTGATCGGAGACAAGGAAACCGTCAGTCAGCAACTGGCCGATCTGCTTGAGCGCACCGGTGCCGACGAGCTGATAGTGAGCAGCTCGATCCATGATCAGGCCCTGCGCAAGGACAGCTACCAACGGATGATGGAAGTGGCCGGCAAGGTGTGAAATAACTGCTGAAGTTGTTTGCCGAACTATCGGCAAGCGCCTAGAATGCGCAGCACGCGAATGCGATGCGGGTGTAGCTCAATGGTAGAGCAGAAGCTTCCCAAGCTTACGACGAGGGTTCGATTCCCTTCACCCGCTCCAACCAATAAGTCTCCTGCACTGCAGCACTTCCCCTAGCTTGCCGGTATCATGCCTGCCGTTGAAACTACCGCGGACTGCCCATGAAGCGCTTTATTCTGCTGGATACCACGCCCCTGCCCGATGGCGGCGCCCTGTGTCTGTTCGAATACGGGGAAGACTTTGTCATCAAGCTCGAAGGTGGTAAAGGCGGGCAACTGATGAACACCCGCACCCATGGCTCCGAAGATGCGTTGGGCCGGATACCCTGCCAGAAAGTATCTTCCCGCGCCCGGCCCAGGGTGCTGATAGGCGGGTTGGGCATGGGCTTCACATTGGCAGCCGCCCTGCAGCACCTCGGTGGTAATGCCGAAGTAGTCGTGGCCGAACTGCTGCCCGGGGTGATCGAGTGGAATCGTGGCCCCCTGGGTGAAAAGGCTGGCAGCCCCCTGTCGGATCCGCGCACGCAGGTAGTCAACCAGGACGTGGCAGAGCTGCTGCGAAATGAACCGGGCGGTTACGACGCGATCATGCTCGACATCGACAATGGCCCCGAAGGTCTCACCCAGTCTGCCAACAGTTGGCTATACAGCGTGGCTGGCCTGCGCACCTGCGGTCGCGCGTTGCGCCCCGGCGGCATACTTGCGGTGTGGTCGGCCAGTGCTGACCAACGCTTCACCAGCGATCTGCGCAAGGCCGGTTTTGTTGCCGAGGAAGTCAAGGTATATGCCCATGGCAACCGGGGAACCCGGCACACCATCTGGGTCGCGCAGCTCTCCAGCGGCGCGCATTGAAATACCTGACCCCGTTCAGATAATCCGCGAATAACGTTGATCATTTTCCAGGGCATGGTAAGCGTCAAAAACCATGCATATAGACCTGGCCAGTAATCTGCCGGCAGGCAGTATCCGGATTTTCCTGTCGGTAAGCTGAATCAGCCCGTCGCGGCGCATCTGCTCCAGCACCGGCAGACAATCGGCGAAATAATCCACGAAAACGATGCCGAAACGCTGCTCTATAGCTGTGAAATCCAGCACGGAGTGGCAGATCAACTGACTGATCACCGCCCGCCGCAGACGATCGTCGGCATGGCACTCCAACCCCCGTCGTGTGGCCAGCTTGCCACTATCGAGCGTGTGCTGATAGACCTTGATGTCGCTGGTGTTCTGGCTGAACAGATCGCCGACCTGGCTGATCGAAGACACACCCAGCCCGATCAGATCGCAGTGACCATGGGTGGTATAGCCCTGGAAATTACGCTGTAGCTCGCCGTTTTCCTGGGCGCTACTGAGGCTATCATCAGGCAACGCGAAATGGTCCATACCAATATAGCGATACCCAGCACTCATCAGCTGATTGATCGTGTCTTCCAGCATGGCCAGCTTATCCTGCGGGCTCGGCAGGTCGGCTGTTTCGATGCGTCGCTGGGGCAGAAAGCGCTCGGGCAGATGCGCATAATTGAAGACTGACAAACGATCGGGTTTCATCGCAATGATGGCATCTACCGTTCTGGCAAAACCGGATCGGGTCTGCTTGGGCAAACCGTAAATCAGATCGATATTGATCGAGCGGTACTGCAGCGCTCTGGCCGCATCCATGACTGTCTGGGTCTGCTCCAGCGTCTGCAGGCGGTTTACCGCACGCTGGACCTCCGGGTCCAGATCCTGAACACCGAAACTGACCCGGTTAAAGCCGATTTCACGTAGCAGACCCATGGTCGCCCAGTCCGCCTCCCGGGGGTCGATCTCGATGCTGTAATCACCGGCATCGTCCAAGCGCAGGTTGAAATGCGCGCGCAGTTTGTCGAGCAACCCACGCAACTGGTCGTGGGCCAGAAAGGTCGGCGTACCACCACCGAAATGCAGCTGCTGGATCTCTTGCGCCGGATCCACATGCTGGCTGACCAGCTCTATCTCGCGGTAAAGGCTCTGTAGATAGGGTTCGGCCCGACTGCGATCCTTGGTAATGACCTTGTTGCATGCGCAGTAGTAGCAGATGTTCGCGCAGAACGGGATGTGCACATACAGCGACAGGGGGCTTTGTGCCTGGCTGCTGAGTTGCAGCGCCCGCACCAGATCAGATGGCTCGATACCGTCAACGAACTGGGTTGCGGTGGGATAGGAGGTATATCGCGGCCCTGCGTTGTCGTACCGACGTATCAGGTCCGCGTTCCAGCAGATTGGATCGAACATGGGATGACTCCGCAAACATGGCGTTATAGCTGTAATGTCGTGCAGGCTAAACCCCGGGCGGAACCACCACTTTGATGCAGGTCAAATTTTGGTCAACTGACTGATCAGCTTTTCATTCCCAACCTTCTGGCCAGCTTGTGCAGATTACTGGCGTCCAGGTCGAGCAGCCGCGCAGCTGCCGCCCAGCTGTCATCGGTCTGCGCCAGAGCCAGTCGAATCTGTTCACGCTGACAGGCGTCAACCGACTGCTTAAGCGGGAGTACCTGGCCTGGCGAATCAAGCTGCCCGGGACCGAACTCTGCGGCCGATGAATTGTTGTTGCCTGGCTGGATATCCAGATGCACCGGCTCCAGGGTCAAAATCGCCAGACGCGACCCCTTGTAACCCAGTGCCTTGATCGCCGCGCGACTGACCACATGTTCCAGTTCACGTACGTTACCCGGCCAGAAATAACCCAGCAGAACCTGTTCTGCCTCTACGGACAGGCGCAGCCCCCGTAATCCCAGCCGCGCGCGATTGAGCTCGATGAAGTGCCCGGCCAGCAGGAGTATATCGTTACCCCGCTCGCGCAACGGCGGAATCTGTACCGGATAGACCGACAGACGATGGTAGAGGTCGGCACGAAAATCGCCACTGGCCACCCGGTCCGCCAGATTACGGTTGGTTGCGGCGATAATGCGTACATTTACCCGTAATGGCTGATCGGCGCCCAGACGCTGAATCTCGCCGTTCTGCAGTGTTCGTAACAACTTGGCCTGCACGTTCAAGGGCAGTTCGCCGATCTCATCCAGAAGCAGAGTGCCGCCATCAGCAGCATCAAAGCGGCCGCCCCGGTCAGTTGAGGCCCCGGAAAACGCACCCTTTACATGACCAAACAACTCGCTCTCGGCCAGGGATTCGGGTAACGCTGCGCAGTTGACCAACACCAGGGGCTTGTCGGCCCGATCCGAGTGACTGTGCAGCCAGCGGGCAAACAGCTCCTTGCCGACACCGGTTTCGCCACTAAGCAACACCGGAAGCTCGGTATCGGCAACCACTGATAACTCTTCAAGCAATTTGGTCACCGGGCCGCTGTGCCCAATAATGCTGTGATCCTTGGCTTCGGACAGCGTTCCCTGCCCAACCACACGTGCCATACGCAGCGCACGATTGTCTTCCTCGAGACGGGTGATGCGTACACAGGTCTCGATCAAGGGAGTCATCTTTTGCAATTCCAGTCGCGCGGCCTCATCGAAGGTGCCGGCCTGCAGCGCGTCGAAGGTAACTGCGCCCCATAGACGTCCCTCCAGATACAAGCTCACGCCCATGCAGTCATGTACCGGCAGCGGCTCACCCGGCGATTCATCCAGAAGCCCGTCATAGGGGTCCGGCAGCGGGCTTTGCGGATCGAACCAGGTCGGCTCACGGCGTGACAGCAGGGCCGCCAGACGCGGGTGGCGGGCAGTCTGAAAACGTCTACCCAGAGCGTCCTGAACCAGACCCACGGCGGCGAGCGGGCGCAGGCATTCATCGGAATGCTGGAGCAGTACTACTGCACCACACTGGAAATGTTCGCGCAGCACCTGCACCAGGCGTTGCAGGCGAACGGCGGCCGGCAATTCCGCAACAAGGTCCGGCAGCAGCAAGGGTTCGATCATGGTATCAATCACCTTTCGGGGTTTTAAATACCTTACCTGATCAGGGTATAAAAAACCTATTCAGTTTCAAGTATATGTTTTTTATGGAATTAGTTTCTGGCACAAGCCTTGCTGTAGAAGAAACAGGTCTTATACACACAACCTGACACCTCTACCGGAGTGCACATGCCATGTCTGCCGATTATCTGAACACCGCCTTGGGCGATCTAGCCCGCACCATCCCGGGCGCAACCGCCGTCTTCCATGCCAATCGCCTGGACTTCTGTTGCCAGGGTCACCGCACGCTCGCCGATGCCGCAGCAAAAAAAGGCATCAGCGCTACAGACGTTATCGTCCAGCTCGAGGCCCTGAAGCCGGGAGTCTCGGACGCGCGTGACTGGCAGCAGGCATCCTCTGCAGAGTTGGTAGAACACATTCTGGCACGCTTCCACATGCGCCATCGCGAGCAGTTACCGGAGTTGATGAGACTGGCTCGGCGCGTGGAACAGGTCCATGGCGATCGTCCTGACTGTCCGAACGGCTTGGCGGACCATCTCTCCTGCATGGCTCAGGAAATGGAGAGCCACATGCTCAAGGAAGAACAGATCCTGTTCCCGCTGTTACTCCAGGGGCAGCAGGCGATAGCAGGCGGCCCTATCAGCGTGATGCGCTACGAGCATGAACAGCACGGTGAAGCACTGGATGAAATCATCAGACTGACCGATGACATCACCCCGCCGGTGGGGGCCTGCAATACCTGGCAGGCACTGTATCGCGGACTCGAGGAGTTCAGACAGGACCTGATGCAGCATATTCACCTGGAGAACAACATTCTGTTTGCCAGCTCACCCAGGGCAACTGGCTACGCCTGCTGCTCTAAAGGATGAACATCGCCTTGGCACAGAACACCAATGCGACTGCATGCACCAGCAGACTGATGTTCAGCAGGCGCATGCCACGCTCGGTAATCCGGCCTTTGATGCGCAGCATGATCAGAGCAACGTAATGCCCGATGATCAGGGCCGCCAAAAGCAGCTTGATGGAAAAAAGGAGAGTGAAGGTACTAGCCAACGGATCGGCAAGCGCCTGCCGGTGCGGCCAGGCCAGCGCGATACCCGCGCCATACAACAGCAAGGCGACCCAGTGAATCACTCGTCGCGCCTGCTGTCCCAACAGGGAGGACATCCGGCTACGCATGTCTTCCGGAAGCTGACGACTGACAGGGGCCAGGATGAAAACCTGAAAAAACAGCGTGCCGATAAAGGCAATGGCCATCAATAGATGCAGCGTCTTGAGTGACAGATAAAGCATGAATCTTTTCCTCCGGTTTGCAGGCCATTGTAACGAGTAACTGACTGTTATCCCCTGCGGCAGGCGGAGTACCCCTATTGGCATATTGTGGCCAGGCATGCCGGGGGTGAGCATACGTCCAATAATGGAGTAGCACATGAAACAGCATCAACCACCCCGATCGGCGCTGTTCGATCTCGGCTTTCGCCCGTTCTTTCTGGCTGGGAGCGTATTGGCCGCGCTGGCGATCCCACTGTGGGTGGCTGCGTGGCTTGGGATGACCGGCGACTGGCAACCCACCGGTGGTTGGTTCGCCTGGCACATGCATGAAATGCTCTTCGGCTTCATTGCCGCAATCACCGCCGGCTTTCTGCTCACTGCGGTGCAGAACTGGACAGGCGTGCCCGGTCTGAGCGGCAAACCGCTGATCGTTCTGGCTGCAGTCTGGCTACTGGCCCGCCTGGCCTGGCTGACAGCGCTGCCGTTCTGGCTGGTTATGACCCTGGATATGCTGTTTCTACCCGCGGTCACCCTTGCTATGGCCCGCTCCATATGGATCGCCCGTCAGAAACGCAACTACCCCATAGTGCTGGTGCTGGCTCTGCTGGCCTTGTGCAACCTGGTCAGCCTGATCGGCATCGCCTCGCTGGATGTGACAGTACAACGTCAGGGCAACCTCGGTGCGCTCTGGCTGGTAGCAGCACTGGTTGGCATGATTGGCGGCAGGGTGATCCCTTTCTTCACCCAACGGGGACTGGACCTGGACAAGCCAATGCCCGCATTACCCTGGCTCGATTACTCGCTACTCGGCGGCAGTATTCTGATCGCACTGCTGATGGTGAGCGGGATAGCACTGCGCCCTTCCGTGCCCGTCGGATTCCTGTTCGCTCTGCTGGGAGCCGGACATCTGGTCCGCCTGATACTCTGGCACAACCCCCGGATCTGGTCTGTGCCCCTGCTCTGGTCGCTGCACCTGGCCTATGCCTGGCTGGTGATCGCACTTTACGCCATGGCCCTGTGGAATGCTGGTTGGCTGGTGGATTTCAGCCAGGCCGTTCACCTGCTCGCCATTGGTTGCTTGAGCGGCATGATCCTGGCGATGATTGCCCGCGTTAGTCTGGGCCACACTGGACGCCCCCTGGAAACGGTGCCGGCGATGTCGATGGCCTTTGCCCTGATCAACCTGGCGGTACCTGCACGTGTCTGGATTGCACCCACCTGGCCGCAACTGGGGTTCTGGCTGGCAGCACTCAGCTGGGCTGCTGCTTTTGCTCTTTTCGTCTGGTTTTACGCGGCCATTCTGTATCGCCCGCGTCCCGATGGACGACCCGGCTAAGACCCTCCGTCACAGGCACGCATCAACACAGGCAATCTCCATGACGCTGACACCACAAGATCGCAAACAGCTTTTGCAACATCCCATACTGGCCCTGCTTCCCGAGCAGGCACAGGCTGATCTGTTAAGCGACACTATGTGCCGGGAGTATCCGGTACATGCGCTGATACTGAGGCAGGACGACAGGGCCGAGCGGTTTTTCTTTGTTCTTGAGGGCAAGGTAAAACTGTTCAGGATTTCCGCCGACGGCAAGGAAAAAGTCGTCGAGATTATCCAGGCCGGTAACACCTTTGCTGAAGCGGTCATGTTTATGCAGAAGCAGGTCTACCCGGTATGCGCTGAAGCTCTGGAGCCGGTGCGTATTGCCGCACTGCCCAACAAGTTGATGCTGAATTTTCTGCAGGACAATCCGCAAACCTGCCTGCATTTGCTCGGGCATCTGAGCATACGCCTGCACCAGCGGCTGGATGAACTGGAAAACCTGACCCTGCAGAATGCTACCCAACGCTTTGCACTCTACCTGGTGGGTCAGGTGAAAGATCGGAAGAAAGACCATGCAGAGCTCGATCTTATGCTGCCCAAGGGCCTGATCGCGGCCCGCCTGTCGATCAAGCCCGAAACCCTCTCCCGGGCAATGGCGACCCTGCGCGATCGCGGCTTGATAGAAAGCCATGCCAGGCATATCCGTATTCCCAGCGTAGAGAAACTGCTCAATACCTTTACGCTGGAACCCCAGGGCGTCAGCTGATGATCCGGCTGCTGCTCTGGCGCGGCCTGGCTTCTGTCTTTCTAGGCCTTGGCGCGCTGGGGGTGGTCCTGCCCGGCCTGCCCACGACACCCTTTCTGCTGGTTGCAGCCTGGGCAGGCTCCCGGGGCTGGCCTGCACTTGAGGCCAGAATGCTCGAGCATCCACGCTATGGCAGCATGATCCGCAACTGGCGCGAGCGCCGCGCGGTACCACGCCGGGCCAAATGGCTGGCCAGCGTGATGATGCTGGCCAGCGCAATCATGCTCTGGCTCGTACCTGTGCCGCTACTCTTGAGCGCGGGTGGCAATGCCATTTTGCTGAGCGTTGCATTCTGGCTCTGGTCGCGACCCGATACAGGCGACACCTCCGGTACGCAGTCAGTGACGCCCCCACCATAACCCGCCTTGCCTTTTTTCAGACAGGTTGCTCTCAATTGCCTCCCGACCAAGAGCGACCACGCTTTTGCCCGCTCCGCATTTTCATGAGGTAAAAGGAACAGCTTGAGGTTATTTTTACCATTGCCGGTACTAAAAACCATCCAAAAGCTTGGTTAATAACACCCTGTCGTTTTTTATTCGTTAATATTCAATAACTTACAATATGGCATCGACCTTGCAGTGTATCTGGCACGCACACTGACAGAGATCCAACCGTGAACAATCTGACCTCCATCCCAGCGCCACCCAGACGGGACGCAGGCAACGCCTACTACCGCCCCACCGGCAACGAAATCGATGTTTTCGAACACGCCGCCAGCCATCGGCTGCCCGTTCTGATCAAGGGCCCAACCGGCTGTGGCAAAACCCGGTTCGTGCAGCACATGGCCGACAAACTGGGTCGCAAGCTATACACCGTCGCCTGCCATGACGACCTGACAACCGCCGATCTGGTCGGCCGTCATCTGATCGGCAGCAATGGCACCTACTGGCAGGATGGCCCACTGACCCGCGCCGTGCGCGAGGGCGCCATCTGCTATCTGGATGAAATAATCGAGGCGCGCAAGGACACCACTGTGGTCCTGCACCCGCTGGCCGATGACCGCCGCATTCTGCCACTGGATGCCACCGGCGAGTGCCTGGAGGCACACCCGGATTTCATGCTGGTAGTGTCCTATAACCCCGGCTATCGCAATCTGCTCAAGGGTCTCAAGCCGAGTACTCGCCAGCGCTTTGTCGCGATGAGCTTCGATTATCCGGATGCCGACGCCGAAGCCGACATTCTGATCAGCGAAAGCGGCATCGACGCTGATACGGCAGGCCGGCTGGTCCAGCTGTGCGGCTCACTGCGGCACATGGGCTCCCATGATCTGGAAGAAGCCCCGTCCACCCGGCTACTGATCCATACCGCACGCATGATGCTCAGTGGGATGGACCCGATTACTGCCTGTACCGCCTGCCTGGCCGAGCCGCTCAGCGACGACCCGA
The DNA here is from genome assembly GCF_014637955.1 of Halopseudomonas salina. Lineage (NCBI taxonomy): Bacteria > Pseudomonadati > Pseudomonadota > Gammaproteobacteria > Pseudomonadales > Pseudomonadaceae > Halopseudomonas > Halopseudomonas salina. Next base: position 207,532 of record NZ_BMFF01000003.1, read on the forward strand.
CCACCCAGGCGGCCATTCTCGATGTCGTCCGCGCGCACTTCGCCGAGACATCGAACAAGAACAACAATCACAACAATCCGGCGTTGCGCCGCTCCAGCATCTGACGCTGACGGTAAAGCCGTTACTGCCTAATCAATGAGGATTCAATCATGTCGGAAAGATTCACCAAGGGCATGGCCCGCAATATCTACTACGGCGGTGGCATGTTCTTCATGCTGCTATTTATTGGTCTCACCTTCGATACGGTAGTCGCAATTCCCGAGCGCGAGAACCGGGATCAACTGACTGCGGAGGTCGCCCATGGCAAGGAGCTCTGGGAGAAAAACAACTGTGTTGGCTGCCATTCGCTGCTGGGCGAAGGCGCTTACTTTGCTCCCGAGCTGGGTAATGTATTCCCGCGCCGCGGCGGCGATAACGAAGAGGCGTTTCATGCGTATTTCAGCGCCTGGATGGCCGCCCAACCGATTCCGGTAGAGGGCCGGCGCAAGATGCCGCAATTCAACCTGACAGCCGAAGAAACCCGCGCGCTGTCCCAGTTCCTGATCTGGACATCGCGGATCGACACCAACGACTGGCCACCAAACAACGAAGGCTGAAGCTGACCCCGGATCAATTACGCAAGGATTACTGCCATGAAATACGCAAGTCAGTCGGAGGCGAAGCCCTATTTTATCTTCGCCATCATTCTCTTCCTGGGGCAGATCGTTTTCGGTCTGATCCTCGGAACCCAGTACATCATCGGTGACTTTCTGTTTCCGGAGATACCCTTTAACGTGGCCCGCATGGTCCACACCAACCTGCTGATCGTCTGGTTGCTGTTCGGCTTCATGGGCGCGACCTATTTTCTGCTACCCGAGGAAACCCAGTGCGAACTGCATAGTCCCTTGCTAGCCAGAATTCTGTTCTGGGTATTCGCAGCCGCGGGCACGCTGACCATTATTGGCTATCTGGCCGTGCCCTACGCGACCCTGGCGGACATCACCGGCAACAAGTATTTCCCGACCATGGGACGGGAGTTTCTCGAGCAGCCGACCATTACCAAGATCGGTCTGGCCCTGGTGTTTATCGGCTTTCTGTTCAACGTCATCATGACCGTACTCAAGGGCCGCAAGACCGTGGTCAACATGGTGCTGACAACCGGTCTGATCGGTCTGGCGGTGTTCTGGATGTTTGCCTTCTACAACCCCGCTTCGCTGGTGATGGACAAGTACTTCTGGTGGTGGGTCGTGCATCTGTGGGTTGAAGGCGTTTGGGAACTGATTCTGGGCGCTATCCTGGCATTCATCCTGATCCGCACTACCGGTGTAGACCGTGAGGTCGTCGAGAAATGGCTGTACCTGATTATCGCCATGGCCCTGATCAGCGGCATCCTGGGTACCGGCCACCACTTCTTCTTTATTGGCGCACCGGAATACTGGCTCTGGATCGGCTCGATCTTCTCGGCTATCGAACCGCTGCCATTCTTCATGCTGATGGTGTTCGCATTCAGCATGCTCAAGCAGCGTCGCCGCGACCACCCCAACAAGGCCGCCGTTACCTGGGCAGTCGGTTGCACCATCATGGCTTTCCTGGGCGCGGGCGTATGGGGTTTCATGCACACCCTCGCACCGATCAACTACTACACACACGGTAGTCAACTGACTGCGGCGCACGGCCACCTGGCCTTCTACGGTGCCTACGTGATGATCGTGCTGGCCATCATCTCCTACGCCTGGCCGATACTCCACGGCCGGCAAGCCAACAGCCTGCAGGCACAGCGCCTGGAGATTGCCTCCTGCTGGACCATGAGCATCAGCATGCTGCTGATCACCCTGCTGCTGACCGCCGCTGGCGTGGTGCAGATCTGGCTGCAGCGTATTCCGGATAACGCCGATGCACTGGGCTTCATGGCCACCCAGGACGCCATCACCACGATTTACTGGCTGCGTCTGGGGGCGGGGATCGGTTTTGGTGTCGGCGTATTCATGTACCTGGCCAGTTTTGTGGTCGCAGCCCGCACCAGTGAGCCGACCGAGCCGCTCGTTGCTGAAGCCGCCCTGAGCTGATCATGGCTATAACCCGGTGCTGGCAGTATCCACTGCCAGCACCACCTCGAACATCAAACTGGCTGGAGGCGAAGACACCATGATGCTTGCAACGCTTCGCCGACTCAGTCGCAGCGCTTTTTTTATCCTCTTTCTATTGGCGCCTTTACTGGATCTGTTTCGTCTCGATCTGAGCAGGGGCCATTTTGTTTTTCTGACCATGGACTGGACCCTGGGGCTTGATCCCCAGAACAGCGCCCTGGATCCCGCGGCCATCACCCTGCACCTGCTGTTGCGCCTGGGCCTGCCCATTCTGCTGACCCTGGGAGTGCTGCTCTGGGTCGTCTGGCGCTGGGGCCGCATTTATTGTGGCTGGCTATGCCCGCACTTTTCGATGGTTGAGTGGATCGACGGCCTGATGGCCCGCTGGTTGGGCCGGCGCTCAGTCTGGGAAAAGCCCTCTGCCCCCCGGCAGGCCGGCGCGCGGATGGTCATGAGCCTGGTGGTGCTGGGCGGATCCGCTTTGTGGGCCGTCACGCTGCTCAGCTACCTGGTACCGCCAATACCCTTGTGGACGGGGCTGTTGAGTCTGAACCTGCCGACCTGGCACTGGTTTTTCATCGGTATCGGTACGGCTTTGTTCTGTATCGAGTTTGCCTTGGCGCGGCATTTTTTCTGCAAATACGGCTGCGCCGTAGGCATCTTTCAGAGCCTGATCTGGGCGGTGAACCGCCGCGCCATGGTGATCGGTTTCAAACGCGAACGGGCGCGTGACTGCCGCGACTGCAATGCCTGCGACAGAGCCTGCCCGATGCGGCTGCCACCGCGCGGCATGAAGCGCCACAAGATTACCTGCACCCAATGCGGCGTCTGTGTACAGACCTGCCAGCAGGTTCAGGCAAACAACCCCGAAGGTGCCCTGTTGCACTGGGTCAGCGGTGAGGACGCCGTGAAGATGGACAAGCAACCGGGTAGCCAGATCCCGGTTCAGGATCCCGTTCGCATCCCCGTTCTGGAAAAGGACTAGTACGATGGAAGAATATGTCGGTATGCGCTGGCACAATCTGATCAACCGATTGGCCCGCACCAGCTACCCCGAAGCTCTGGTTCGCCTGGAGGATGAGGGCCCGCGGCTGGCCATGGTTTTCCGTGCCCTGGGTGGCGATCCCGGCCTGGTGATCAAGGCGGCAACAGAGCGCGCCCTGAAGCCACCCCGTCACTGGCTGGAAAAGATCGCCGGCACAGGGCGGCAATACGCCATGGCCTGGCGTGACGAGGACAGTGTAAGGCTGCCGCCAGTCATTCAGGCCTACCCCGAAAGGGACCTGAACCGAGATCTGTATCTCTGGCTGACCGCACTGGCCAGCCAGGCGAGCCAACCCGGGGAGAACGACTGGCTGGCGTGGAATCAGCGCCAGGTACTGGAAACACTGGAGCGCTTTCCCGGCCTGACCGGGCTATACCAGCGTCTGGCCTGGCGGCTGGTGACTGTACGTGCACCGCTGGATACGCTCACTGGTGCCCAGCGGCGTCGGGAGCACTGCCTGCGCAACGCGATTCTCGAGCCGGGAAGCCAACAGAGCCTGCCCTACGCCGATGGCGACAGCCTGCCCGTGCCACTGTGGCTTTATCCATCACTGCACACCAACCCGGCCGCCGTCTCGCGTGAGGATAGTGACAGCGATACCAGCAACGGCGGGCTCAAGCCAAAAGAGGGCAAGGGCCGCAAACGCGCCGAATTCATCGATGACGTGGATGGCAAGGACGGGCTGATCGTATTTCGGCTGGAAAGCCTGTTCTCCTGGTCGGAATTTGTACCAGTCGACCGCACCGTCGATGACAGCGAAGACGACGATGCCGATCGCGTGGCTGAAGACCTCGACCACCTCAGCCTGTCCCGCCACGGTGATGCCGGTGCATCGCGACTGAAACTGGATCTGGATCTACCCAGCGCAGCGGAGGATGACATCCCCCTGGGCGAGGGCACCCTGCTGCCCGAGTGGGACTGGCGCAAACAGCAACTGATACCGCGGCACTGTCGGGTGATACCGATGCTACCCAAGGATGCCGCGCCCTGCCCCCTGCCCGACCGGCTGCAGGCGATGGGCCGCCAGCTGCGCCGACGTTTTGAAGTGTTGCGCCCGCAGAAGGCCTGGAACAAGCGCCAGCCCAGCGGTTCGGCACTGGACCTGGACGCCTGCATCGACTTTGCCACCGCCCGACAACGTGGGGCGGCCAGCGCACAACCGGCCCTGTGGCGCCAGCAGGCGGTGCAACATCGCGACCTGGCCTGCCTGATCCTCGCGGATCTGTCCTTGTCCACCGAAGCCTATGCCGACAACGAACATCAGGTGATCGATGTGGTGCGCGACAGCATGCATTTACTGGGTGAGGCACTGGACGCCGGCAACGACGCCTTTGCTATGTATGGGTTTTCTTCCAAACGGCGTGATCAGGTGCGCTTCAGCGTGATCAAGAATTTTGCCGAATCCTGGGGTGAGCCGGTGCACGGACGCATCCAGGCATTGCGACCGGGATATTACACCCGCATGGGCGCGGCGATACGTCAGGCCACCGAGATCCTCAAGGAGCAGCCTGCCGAGCAGCGGCTGCTGTTGCTTCTGACCGATGGCAAGCCCAACGACCTTGACCTGTACGAGGGGCGTTACGGCATGGAAGACACCCGCCAGGCGCTTCTGGAGGCACGCAAGGCTGGCCTGGAGCCGTTCTGCGTGACTATCGACCAGCAGGCAGCCGATTATCTGCCGTATCTGTTCGGGCCACAGCGTTTTCACCTGCTGCACAACGCCGCCGAGTTGCCCTCCCTGCTACCCCGCCTGTACCTGACCCTGACCGGGAGGACCCCGTGACAGCAATGCAGTGCCTGCCGGTTATTGCTCCGGTCACCCGGAGACGCGAGCTACCAGGTGATCTGGCCATGTGGTGTTTCATATTGGCCGAGCTGGCGGTGTTCGCGCTGCTGCTGGGCTCCATGGCCTACGTGCGCGGCAGATGGCCGGAGATGTTCAGTGCGGGCGTCGCCACCTTGCACCCGGTGGCAGGGCTGATCAACACCCTGGCGCTGCTGACCGGGAGTTACTGGGTGGCACTGGGCGTCGCGGCTATGCGCCGCGGCAGATCAACCAGCGTGGTGTGGTGGTTTCGCGCAGGAGCGGCGAGCGGCCTGCTCTATCTGATCATCAAGCTGCTGGAATACCAGCAGATGTTCAGCGCCGGTTACACGCTGCGCACCAATACCTTCTACTTTTTCTACTTCTTCACCACCTTCTTCCATTTAATGCATGTGGTGCTGGGGATGCTAATCCTGCTGGTGGTGGCAAGCCGCTTCCGGCGGGGCGTATATGACTCGCACCAGACGCGGCAAATGGCCGCAGAGTCCGCAGCCAGCTACTGGCATATGGTTGATCTGGTGTGGCTGATGCTCTTTCCACTGCTTTATGTGCTGCCCTGAGGTGAGCATGACCTACCGATTGACGTTGACCTGGCTTGGTCTTCTGGCTCTTACATTGATCGGCTGGTGGCTGGGGCACCAACCAGCCACCAACGAGGTCCAACCAGCATGGCTGCTGTGGGCTGTCCTGCTGTTGAGCGCCATCAAGGGACAGTGGGTCATTGACCAGTTCATGGGGATGAAAACCGCACCTCTGGTGTTTCGTCTGGCGGTCAGTGGATGGCTGTTAGTCGTCCTCTGCGCGATAGCGTTGTTTCTGTGATCAACCCTGCGGTAATGTCTGGTTATACAAGGAGGTGCAATGGAGAAACTTTAGCCTTTGCAAATTCACAATTGATGGTATTACTGGTTGTGAAAACACCCAATAAAGAAATGATGAGGAAATTAAGATGTTGAAAATTCTGTTTGCTTCTACCGTACTGGCTCTTGGCATCAGCGGTGTAGCCCAGGCTGCTGGCGACGCTGCTGCTGGCAAAGGCAAATCTGCAGTCTGCTCCGCATGCCATGGCGCCGACGGCATTGCCTTGGTACCGATCTATCCTAACCTGAAGGGACAAAATGAGGCCTACCTTGAGGGCTCGTTGAAAGCCTACCGCGAAGGCCAGCGGGCGGGTGGTAACGCCGCCATCATGAGCCCGATGGCCAAGAACCTGAGCGACCAGGACATCGCCGACCTGGCTGCCTACTACGCCTCACTCAAGTAAACCGGGTCAAACCGACTTGAAAACGCCCCTTGTCGCTCTGCGATAAGGGGCGTTTTACTATCCCCCTGTCGCGTTCATGAAACGGACAATCTGAACATCTCCATCAGCCGTAAAGTCATGGTGGGCTGGCTTGCCCTGCAGCGCCTTGCGCAATGCATTTCGTAACGGTTCATCAGTTGTGGGGTGGCGGCGCACCAGTGCGCGCATGTCGATCGAATTTTCCTGTCCCAGGCAAAGTAAAAGTCGCCCCTCGGCGGTCATGCGCACCCGGTTACAGCTTGCACAGAAGTTATGCGAGTGCGGGGAAATAAACCCGATACGACTTTCCCCATATCCCTCCACCCGCACGTATCGCGCTGGCCCACCGGAGTTCTCGGCACTGTCCAGCAGCTGGTAGCGCTGACTGATAATCCCACGCACCTCGTCACTGGAGCAGAATGACTCGCCCCGGGACCGACCCACATTGCCCAGGGGCATTTCCTCGATAAAGGTGATATCCAGATCGCGTGCCAGCGCATAGTCCACCAACGCTGGCACCTCATCTGCATTACGCCCCTTCATCACCACCACATTGAGCTTGATGCGCTTGAACCCGGCATCCCGCGCGGCATCAATGCCGTCAAGCACCTGTTGCAATTCACCCGTGCGGGTAATGGCGCGGAATTTCTCCGGGTCCAGACTGTCCAGGCTGATGTTCAGTCGCTTGACGCCGGCGTCCGCCAGCGGCTGCGCCAGCTTCACCAGTTGCGAACCGTTGGTGGTCATCACCAGCTCGCGCAGGCCAGGCAATGCGCTGATACCGGCACACAGCTCAACAATACCGCGCCGCACCAGGGGCTCACCGCCGGTGAGGCGGATCTTCTTTACTCCCTGGGCAACAAAGAGCGCGGCAAGCCGCTGGATTTCCTCCAGGGTAAGCACCTGTTGCCGAGGCAGAAAGGTCATGTCCTCAGCCATGCAATAGACACACCGAAAGTCGCAGCGATCGGTCACCGACATGCGCAGGTAATCGATGCGTCGACCCAGTCCATCCATCAATTGTGTGTCGGCCATGACTCTTCCCCTATTGCAGCAGTGGTGAAGCAGCTCCGCGCATGACGATGCCTTCGATACCTGCCTCACCTATCAACATTTCGATGTACTGTACCACGGCTTTTTGCCAGACTCTTTCGCCCAGCTCGCCCTCGATGCTGTCTCTGACCAGCTCGAAGGGCAGTTGCTTCCCGTCGATTCGCTGATCAACCAGAACGATATGAAAGCCATAACGCGACTCCAGCGGTTGGTTCGCAAGACCCTCATCCAGGCGCAGCAATTGGCGTTCGAACTCGGCAACTGTCTGCCCGGAACTGAGCTGACCCAGGGCGCCGCCCTGTTGCCTGGACGGGCAGTCGGAATACTCCGTGGCCAGCGCGGCGAAACGCGCAGTATTGTCCTGTAACTGGCCGATAAGGGCCACTGCCTGCTCACGGGTGCGGCTGCGCCCAGCTACATCGTCCGGAGCGACCGCGAGCAGAATATGCCTGGCGGCAACCAACGGCGCCGAACTGAAACGCTCCAGGTTGGACTGGTAGAACTGCTCCAGGGCCTGCTCGTCTATCGCCGGCACCTGGACCTCCCGCTCCAGCAAGCCGCGAATGAGTGCCTCCTCATCGGTCTCATCAGCCTGCTTCAAGACTTCAACCCCCAGGAATGCCGCGCGCTGCTCAAGCAGCTCACGGATAACCAGGGCCTGGGCGGCCATAAATACCGCCTCCTCCCGTGTATCGGCCGGGTGATATTGCATTTCCAGGGCAATATCCTGCGGATCGAGCGGTACTCCATTGATGCTCACCCGCGGCCATTCCTGCCGGGTACTGCTGGCAATGATGCTGTCGGCGTTCATGGTTGCCCCTTGTGCGCTGCAGCGGGCTGTTTGGCCGGTGAAGCACCGGCGCGCGCCGGACGAACCGGCCTGGGACGCTCAGGGGCAGATGCCTTGAGCCTTACAATCTGATAGCGCCGCCCCAGATACCACACAGGCGCACTGATGATATGAACCAGACGGGTGAAGGGGAAGAGTACAAACAGCGTCAAACCAAGAAACACATGCAACTTGTAAACCAGCCCGACAGGCTCGATGGCGGCGGCACCCAACAGCGGCTGAAGGGTTACTGTGTACTGTGCCCAGTTCGCCAGCATGACCATTACTGAACCATCCAGATGTTGCACGGAGAAGAAGATGGTGAGCAGGCCAAGCAGCAACTGCGCCAGCAGGACCCAGAGAATCATGATGTCGGAGAAGCTGGATTGGGCTCTGACCCGCGGATTGGTCATGCGTCGGTGAATCAACATCACCAGACCAATGAGACAAAGAATCCCAAAGAAGCCGCCTGAGACGACCGCCAGAATCTGCTTGCCCGACGTACTGATCACATGGTGATAGATAACCTCGGGGATCAACAGGCCAACAAAATGCCCAGCAAAGATGAACAGGATGCCAATGTGAAACAGGTTGCTGGCAAGTCGCAGGCCCTTGTTATCCATCAGCTGGCTGGAGTGCGCCTTCCAGGTGTACTGGGACAGATCAAATCGCGCCCAGCTACCGATGATGAAGACCGCCAGAGCAACGTAGGGATAGACCCCATACAACAGAAAATTGAAGTTTGACATGTCTGCCTCCTATGCCCGGCCAGCCGGCACGGTATTGTCATTGAAATCTACCCAGTGCACCGGCACTGCTATCTCTTCCTTGGCCTTGACGTTTGCCGGCCGGGTACCACAGGCCGCAACGCTGTCGCCGTTGAGAAAAGTCACCTGCTCCTCCTCCCATTCCTTGTCGAGGGCCTCCAGACTGTTGTCGGGAATTTCCTCGAGCACCTGCTCGCGAATCGCCGCCATTGCCAGCTCCGGAATCGTGCCGGCAATCTGCAGCAGGGCGCGGAAACAGGACGCATAATCAGAGCCGCGTTCTTCCAGCCTACTGGCGAGCAGCGCCAGCAGGTGTTCGACTTCACCCAGCCCGGCACGCGCTTCTTCACCGTCGCGGGTAGCCAGAAACTCCAGATACAGGGGTATGTAGTCAGGCAGCTCCTTCACGCCGATGGCAAAGCCGGCGCTCTCGTACTGGGCCATCAAGTCGACCATGGCCTGACCCCGGTCACGGGATTCACCGTGTACATGCTCGAATAGCAGCAGCGACAGATAGCGGCCACGCTCGAATTCCTCGGTATAGGCTTCCTGTACGTCCAGCAGATCGGTACTGGCCAGACGCGTGAGCAGGTCGACCAGATCCTGGCGCTGCTCGGGGCTGATCTCGCGGGAGGCAACAATGGCCTCCTCGAGTTCCATGCGGGCGTCCTGCAAGGCCTGCACCGGATAATCCATCAGCAGGGAAATCACCTTGAGAATTTTCATGCTTACTCCTCCCAGAGCTGGACGGTCTTGACGACGTCGCGACGGTTGGCTTTCTTGCCACCGAACATATTGGTATCGGAGCTGCCGGAGCAGCCGCTGCCGAAGCTAAAGCCGCAGCCGTTTCGCTCTGCAAATACTTCGCTCAACGCTTCCTCGCGGTGGGCGGTCGGAATCACGAAACGGTCTTCGTAATTGGCAATCGCCAGGTAGCGGTACATGTCCTCGGCCAACGCGCGGGTCAGACCCACGTCTTCCAGCACCTGGAGATTCTCTACACCGTCGACCTGCTGCGAGCGCTTGTACACACGCATGGCCAACAGCCGCTTGAGCGCCAGTTTGACCGGCGCTTCGTCGCCGGCAGTCAGCAGATTGGCCAGATAACGCAGGGGAATGCGCAGGCTGTCCACATCCGGCAAAATGCCGTTCATGCTGATTTTGCCCGCCTCGGCGGCGTTCTGGATCGGCGACAATGGCGGCACATACCAGACCATCGGCAGGGTGCGATACTCCGGGTGCAGCGGTAGCGCCAGACGCCAGTCGACCGCCAGCTTGTACACTGGTGAAGCCTGCGCTGCGTCTATCACTGACATCGGTACGCCGTCAGCCAACGCCTGCTCGATTACCGCCGGATCATGGGGATCCAGGAACAGACCCAGTTGCTCTTCGTACAGGTCCTGCTCGCTGGGCGTGCTGGCCACTTCGTGAATGCGGTCTGCGTCGTACAGCAGTACACCCAGGTAACGGATACGGCCGACGCAGGTTTCCGAGCAGACGGTGGGCATGCCGGCTTCGATACGCGGATAGCAGAAAATGCACTTTTCCGACTTGCCGCTCTTCCAGTTGAAGTAGATCTTCTTGTACGGGCAACCGCTGATGCACATGCGCCAGCCGCGGCACTTTTCCTGGTCAATCAGTACGATGCCGTCTTCCTCGCGCTTGTAGATGGCCCCACTGGGGCACGCCGCTGCGCAGGTCGGATTCAGGCAGTGCTCGCACAGCCTTGGCAGATACATCATGAAGGTGTTTTCGTACTCACCGTAGATGTCAGCCTGAATGCTGTCGAAGTTCTGATCCTTGCGGCGCTTGGCAAACTCGGTACCTAGAATTTCCTCCCAGTTGGGACCCCACTCGATCTTTTCCATGCGCTTGCCGCTGATGGCCGAACGCGGCCGGGCGGTGGGCTGGTGTTTGGACGAAGGTGCGGTGTGCAGGTGCTGATAATCGAAGTCGAAGGGCTCGTAGTAATCATCGATGGTCGGCATATCCGGGTTGGCGAAGATGTTCGCCAGTACACGGAACTTGCCGCCAATGCGCGGATTGATCGAACCGTCGGCATTGCGTTTCCAGCCGCCCTTCCATTTGGTCTGGTTTTCCCACTCTTTCGGGTAACCGATACCAGGCTTGGTCTCGACGTTGTTGAACCAGGCGTATTCCATACCTTCACGGCTGGTCCAGATGTTCTTGCAGGTAATCGAGCAAGTGTGGCAGCCGATGCACTTGTCCAGATTCAGTACCATTCCTACTTGTGAACGAATTTTCATGGCCGGTTCCTCACTTGATGTCCTGTGGCAGGGCTTGTGGCAGGGCGTCCCCGCCAAGGCCACCCAGTTCGACGTCATCCAACCAGTCGACCTTGTCCATCTTGCGCACCACAACGAATTCATCGCGGTTGCAGCCGACGGTGCCGTAGTAATTGAAACCCCAGGATTGCTGGGCATAGCCGCCAATCATGTGGGTCGGTTTGAGTACCACGCGGGTGACCGAGTTATGGTGCCCGCCGCGGGTGCCGGTCATTTCACTACCGGGCATGTTCATGATGCGTTCCTGGGCGTGGTACATCATCACCATTCCTTCCATCACCCGTTGGCTGACCACTGCACGGGCGACCAGGGCGCCGTTGGCGTTGAAGCATTCAACCCAGTCGTTGTCCTCGATCCCGGCCTTGACCGCATCGACCTCGGACAACCAGATGATCGGGCCACCACGACTCAGGGTGAGCATGATCAGGTTGTCGGAATAGGTGCTGTGGATACCCCACTTCTGGTGCGGGGTGATCCAGTTCAGCACGATCTCGTTGTTGCCATTGGGCTTCTTGCCCAGCACATAGCCGGTGGTGCGGGTGTTGACCGGCGGACGGTAGCTCATCAGCTGTTCGCCGAAGGCCTGCATCCAGGGGTGATCCTGGAAGAACTGCTGGCGGCCGGTAATGGTGCGCCACGGAATCATCTCGTGGACGTTGGTGTAACCGGCGCTGTAGCTCACGTGATCGTCTTCCAGGCCTGACCAGGTCGGGCTGGAGATGATCTTGCGCGGTTGGGCCTGGATATCACGGAAGCGGATCGCCTCATGCTCCTTGCCCACCGCCAGGTGGCTGTGGTCGCGGCCAGTGAACTTCGACAGTGCAGCCCAGGCCTTGACCGCAACGTGGCCATTGGTTTCCGGAGCCAGCGAGAGGATCACCTCGCAGGCGTCGATCGCGGTATTGATCTGTGGACGACCCTGGCTGATACCCTCATCCAGGACTTCGTGGTTCAGCTTGCCGAGGAACTCCACCTCGTCATCGGTATTCCAGCTGATCCCCTTGCCGCCATTGCCCAGCTTCTCGAGCAAAGGGCCCAGGGAACTGAACTTCTTGAAGGTGTTGGGGTAATCACGCTCCACTACCACCATGTTCGGGCAGTTCTTGCCGGGCACAGGTGCTTCACCGGCGGTTTTCCAGTCGGTACCGCCGAAGGGCTGGGCCAGTTCGCCGGGGCTGTCGTGCAGCATCGGGATGGTTACCAGGTCCTTTTCCACACCCAGCTCACCCTCGGAAATCTCCGAGAATTTCTTGGCGATTGCCTTGTAGATGTCCCAGTCGGAACGGGACTCCCAGGCTGGATCGATGGCAGCGGAAAGGGGGTGAATGAACGGATGCATGTCCGAGGTATTCATGTCGTCCTTCTCGTACCAGGTTGCGGTCGGCAGGACGATATCGGAGTACACGCAGGTCGAGGACATACGGAAATCCAGCGTGGTGACCAGGTCGATCTTGCCGATGGCACCCTCGTCTACCCAGTCGGCTTCAGTCGGCTTGACTCCGTCACGCTTGCCCAGGTCCTCGTTCATCACGCCATGCCGGGGCGTACCCAGCAGGTACTTGAGCATGTACTCATGGCCCTTGCCCGAACTGCCCAGCAGGTTGGAGCGCCAGATGAACATGTTGCGCGGGAAGTTATCGCTGTTGTCCGGCTGCTCGCAGGCAAATCTCAGGCTGCCATCCTGCAGGCTCTGCAGTGCATAGTCCTTGGGATCCATGCCCTTGGCCGCAGCCTCACGGCAGATTGCCAGCGGGTTGCGGTTAAGCTGCGGCGCGCTCGGCAGCCAGCCGCCGCGCTCGGCGCGAATGTTGTAATCGAGCATGTGCTCGGGGAACTGCGACTTGTCGGCCAGCGGCGAGAGGATTTCGTGCACGCTCATCTTCTCGTGGCGCCACTGGGAACTGTGGTTGTAGAAAAAGCTGGTGCCGTTCATCTGACGTGGTGGGCGGTCCCAGTCCAGACCGAAGGCCAGGGGCAGCCAGCCGGTTTGCGGACGCAGTTTTTCCTGGCCCACATAGTGTGCCCAGCCGCCACCGGTCTGACCCACGCAGCCACACATCAACAACATGTTGATCAGACCACGGTAGTTCATGTCCATGTGGTACCAGTGGTTCATCGCCGCGCCGACGATGATCATCGAGCGGCCTTTGGTCTTGTCCGCGTTGTCGGCGAACTCGCGTGCCACCTGAATGACCTTTTCGCGGCTCACACCGGTGATTTGCTCCTGCCAAGCCGGGGTACCCGGTACGCTGGCATCGTCATAACTGCTGGCCACGTTGGCGCCGCCCAGGCCGCGGTCGATAGCCAGACCTGCAGCCTGAATATCGAATACGGTGGCCACGCGCAGCTGCTTGCCATCGGCCATGATCAGCAGACGGCTGGGCAGATGACGGTACTGTATCTCTTCGCCATCGGCCTGCTGGAAGTGATCGTGTAACTGGCCGCCAAAATACGGGAAGGCCACATTGACGACTTCGCCCTTCTCGATCTGACTGAGCTGCAGTGTGACCTCACGACCCTCGCCACCCTCACGGGCTTCAATGTTCCACTTGCCCGACTCGCCCCAGCGGTAGCCGATAGACCCGAGCGGCGATACCAATTGATCGGTGTTGCTGTCGATCGCGATGGTTTTCCACTCGGGGTTGTTGTCCTGGCCCAGCTGATCGTCGAGATCCGAAGCGCGCAGAAAGCGTGTTGGCTTGAAGCCATGCTCGGCCTCTTCCAGCAACACCAGCATCGGAAAATCGGTATAGCGGCGCACGTAATCAGTAAAGTACGCACTCGGATTCTCGAGGTGGAACTCCTTGAAGATGACGTGGTTGAACGCCTGCGCAAGGGCGGCATCGGTGCCCTGCTTGGGGTTCAGCCAGAGGTCGGTCAGTTTGGCAACTTCCGAATAATCCGGGGTAATGGACACGGTCTTGGTGCCCTTGTAGCGCACCTCGGTAAAGAAGTGCGCGTCCGGTGTACGGGTCTGCGGGACGTTGGAACCCCAGGCAATGATGTAGTTGGAGTTATACCAGTCGGCCGATTCCGGCACGTCGGTCTGCTCGCCCCAGACCATGGGTGAGGCTGGGGGCAAATCGCAGTACCAGTCATAGAAGCTCAGGCATACACCACCGATCAGCGACAGATAGCGGCTGCCCGCTGCGTAGCTGACCATGGACATGGCCGGGATCGGTGAAAATCCGACCACACGGTCCGGGCCATACTGTTTGACGGTATAGACGTTGGCCGCGGCGATGATCTCGGTGACTTCGTCCCAACTGGACCGGATGAAACCACCCAGGCCGCGTTCTGCCTTGTATGAGGTGGCCTTGGCCTGATCCTCGACAATACTGCGCCAGGCGTCCACCGGGGCCTTGGTTGTCCGCTCTTCGCGCCACAGCTTGAGCAGTGCCTTGCGCACCTTGGGGTACTTCAGGCGGTTGGCGCTGTAGATGTACCAGCTGTAGCTGGCCCCCCGCGGACAGCCGCGTGGCTCGTGGTTGGGCAGGTCCGGACGGGTGCGCGGGTAGTCTGTCTGCTGGGTTTCCCAGGTAATCAGACCGTTCTTGACGTAGATCTTCCAGGAACAGGATCCGGTGCAGTTCACACCATGGGTGGAGCGCACGATCTTGTCGTACTGCCAGCGGGCCCGGTAGACATTTTCCCAGTCGCGCGATTCGATGCGCGTTTCACCGTGTCCGTCAGCAAATTCATCCTGCTTGCGGTTGAAGAAGCGTAGCTGATCAAGCAAGTGGCTCATGGTATTTCTCCTCATTCGGTCTGGTCTTATAGCCGGACCGGCTATCACGTAATGTCAGGGCGCCGCGGTGCGGCGCACTCAGGTTCGTATTCAGATGGCTTTCTACGCGTTCCGTACCTCCAGTTCGCGGTCTACCGAAGACACGTAATATTCATCGGAGAATGCACCCTCCGGCTCTTTGAGCCAGAAGAAGCAGACCGCAAAGCTGACGAACGCGCCGGCAGCAATGATCATGAAAAACTGGGAAGGCGTTACAAAGGTGAAAAGGGTCAGATAGCAGACAGCGCCGACGTTGCCGTAGGCCCCGGCCATGCCGGAAATCTGGCCAGTGACCCGACGCTTGATGGAAGGAATGATGCCGAATGTGGCGCCCTCTGCACCCTGAACAAAAACCGAGCAACAGACAGTGATGATCACGGCGACAAACAGCGGCCATTTCTCGTTCATCAGGCCCATGAACAGGAAGCCCACGCTGATCCCGAGCATATAAGCGAGCATCACGAAGCGGCGGTTACCCATACGGTCCGACACCAGCCCGCCCATCGGACGCGCCACCAGATTCACAAAGGCAAAGGATGCCGCGATAATGCCGGCCGTAGTCGGCGTCAGACCCCAGGTCATTTCGAAGAACATCGGCAGCATGGACACCACCGCCAGCTCGGCACCAAAGTTGGCAAAGTAGGTCGAGTTGAGTGCCGCGACGCTGTTGAAGGGGTATTTGTCGTCCTCGGGCACACCCTTTTTCAGAATCGGAATATTCACCCTGAGAATCTGCACTACCTGATAGACCACTACCGCAGCAATGACCGCGTAGCAGATCCAGGCCCCAGTATCAGACAGGTAGCCCATACCCTCGATACGCCACACCAGAATCGCCAGCACCCCGACCATGGGGATGGTCCAGGCAATCAGTTTGAGCATGTCCGCCCAGGTGCTGACCTCCAGCGCGGCGGTCTTGTGGGGTTTGCGATGGACTGTGCCGGCCGGGCCGTCGGTAATCGCGAACCAGTAAAACACGCCGTAAGCCGCCATGATGATTGCCGAAGCAGCCACCGCCCAGCGCCAGCCGTCCGGCCCGCCAAAGGCGTGAATGGCAATTGCCGGTAGCGTCATCGCCGCTGCGGCAGAGCCGAAGTTGCCCCAGCCGGCATAGAAGCCCTCGGCGAAGCCGATGTCCTTGGGCTTGAACCACATCGCAGTCATGTGAATACCCACGACGAAGCTGGCACCCACCGAACTCAGCACCAGTCGTGACACCAGCAACTGGACCCGCGTGTCGCCAAAGGCGAAGAACAGCGCCGGTAGCGCCATGACCACCAGCAGAATCGAGAACACCCGGCGTGGGCCGAAACGGTCCAGTGCCATACCGACGATGATGCGCGCCGGTATGGTCAGCGCCACGTTGGCAATGGCAAACAGCTTTATGTCATCGGGGGTCAGCCAGCTCAGACTCTTGAGCATGCTCGACGCCAATGGCGCCATGCCAAACCAGACAAAGAAGCTGATATAGAAAGCCAGCCAGGTCAGGTGCAGGGCGCGGATTTCAGGGCGCTTCCACTGGAAAACTTCAGACACTTTCATTTGGATTCTCCTGGTGTAATCAAGGACATGCCTGAATCAGCACCGGACAGGGCGCGCGCCGGGCCAGAAAGGCGCTGACGCTGCCAAAGGTCATGTAATCGAGCTCATCGACCAGCAGGTTCAGCGACCGCGAGATAAATCCGCCGTCGGGCTCCTGACTGTGACGAGCAATCACCAGCAGGTCCGGTTTCTTGTGCTCGACTGCCTTGAGGATCATCTTGCGCACATCCCCTTCGGCAATAATCACCTCGGCATCCAGGCCCTGGCCTACAACCTTTTCAGCTGCAAGGCGCAGGTGACCCTCGAATTCAGCCCGCTGCTGTTCGTAGCTCTGGCTTGCAACGCTGCTGGTATCCAGACTCTCCTCCACCACACCGACCAGCATGATCAGCGGCTTGAGCGGCTTGAACATATCGATGGTGCTCTGCAATGCCGTGATGGCGTTGCGGGAATGGTCATAGGCAATCATGATTCGCATATTGGTTGCTCCGCTCAGGGGTTCTTGACGTAGGCATTGGGGCGCAGGTAGAACCACCAGTTGAGTACCAGGCAGAGTGCGTAGAACACCGCGAACCCGTACATGGCCACCTCAGGAGTACCCGCCTTGACCTGCTCGCCGATCACGATAGGCGCGACAAAGGCGCCATAGGCAGCCACCGCCGAGGTCCAGCCCAGTACCGGGCCGGCCTTCTCGCGGTCATAGATCACGCCGATGGTGCGGAAGGTCGAACCGTTGCCGATGCCCGATGCGGCAAACAACACCAGAAAAAGCACCAGAAAGAGGAAGAAATACTGCTCTGGATGCGTAGAGCTGTAAGCCAGCTGCATCACATAGCCGGCAGCAACGGACGCTATGACCATGACTACCGAGATCACCTGGGTGACGATGGAGCCGCCAACCTTGTCGGAAATCCAGCCACCCAGAGGACGGATCAGAGCGCCAATAAAGGGTCCGATCCATGCATAGGTCAGCGCGCTTGGCGCGTTGGGATTCACTACCCGGGTGACCGTGCCATCGATGGCAACTTCATTCAGGTAACCGAAGATCACCGTGATCGAAAGGGGCAACGCCATGGAAAAGCCGATAAAGGAACCGAAAGTGAGGATGTAAAGCACGCTCATCGACCAGGTGTGCTTGTCGGAAAAAATCTGGAACTGGCGCTTGATGTTCGGCTTGATGCTGCCTGGCAGCATGCGCAGAATGAACAGGGTCAGCCCCATGATCAGGATCATGGTCACCCACATGTTCAGCACGCCCAACCCGGTTGGCGCCGGCAAGTAGAGGTAGAGGCCAAGTCCGGCGGTAGCAAAACCGACTACATACAGGCCCAGAATCTTGCCAAAGGCTGATAGGGCATTCCCTGGATTGGGCGTGATAGTCAGCAGGTTGTTCATGCCGAACCAGCCGGCGAACCCCAACGGAATCAGGAACACCACCCATATCCAGCCGGCGTTCTGTATCCAGGTTTCGGTACCCGCCGCGATACGCCCGATCAGGGTTCCACTGTCGCTGAGCAGCGTCATGGAACCACCGGCAAAGGCGCCGAATACCCCTGCAGTCATCACCAGGGGAATGAGAATCTGCATGGTGGTGACGCCGAAGTTGCCCAGACCGGCATTCAGGCCCAGGGCCAGGCCCTGCTGTTTCTTCGGGAAAAATCCGCTGATATTGCTCATCGAGCAGGCGAAGTTGCCTCCACCGATACCGGACAGAAAGGCCAGCAGCTGGAACACCCACAGCGGGGTATCCTGACTCTGCAGAGCCATGCCCGCGCCTGCAGCCGGGATCACCAACAACAGTGTGGTGAGGAAAATGGTATTGCGCCCCCCGGAGATCCGGATCATGAACGACGCCGGGATACGCAGGGTGGCACCGGTCAGACCGGCGATGGCGGTCAGGGTGAAGAGCTCAGCCGGAGCGAAGGGAAAGCCCAGGTTGATCATCTGGACCGTTACAATGCCCCACATCAACCAGATGGCGAAGCCCATCAGTAGGCTGGGGATGGATATCCACAGATTACGATTGGCTATTTTCCTGCCGCGACTGTCCCAGAAGTCGGTATCTTCCGGGTTCCATTTTTCGATATCGGTCATAATGCGCCCTTCCATCTTGCCTGCTGTGCCATCGTCCGGAGGCCCGGAGCGTTGGGGATGCCTGGCAACGTATAAGAGGGACGCCCCTGTTAAGTTGATCCACATCAATATTTTCAGGGGGGTGAAACTGGCAGACTGGAGGGTGTACCTCCTTTGGGTTACTCCCTAAAATCACATAAAAATGCTAAAAATCAGCAACTTGTAACACCAGCACACAAGCGATCAGTTCATTGCGCGCTACGTCGAGGCTTAAGGGGTATACCCGCCAGCAACGTAGGGCCTTCCCACGGAACCATCTCGAAATGCACTCACTCAGCACAGACGACGAAATCGCGGCAGGCGACGCTGACCTTCCAGCACCACGCCATTCGATCGTGTTCAGTACGCTGGTGGCGTTTGTCATCATCATCGGAGTCACCCTGGTCAGCATGCTTGGGGGGCTGTATATGGCGGATTCGCTGGAGGGGGATGCAGGCGCCATAAACCAGGCTGGGAGCTTGCGAATGCAGGCTTATCGCCTGGCGCTGATCGCCGATCAGGACCCGGCCAACCTGAATCGGCAGGTACAGATAATGGACGCCACTCTGGGCGCGGCCGCCATTGAATCGGCGCTGATGAGACACAGCGGCAGTGGCCTTAGTGAATTGCACGCCCGAACCCTGGAGCAATGGCAGCAGACCATGCGGCCGCTGCTGGAATTACCCACCAACGCAACAGCGTTCCGCGCCGAGGTGCCCCAGTTTGTTGCCCAGATCGATGATTTTGTGGGAACCCTGCAGAAATCATCGGAAAAGAACCTGGAAATCATCCGAGGCCTTCAGGTTGGTACGTTGTTTGTGATTGTACTGATTGCATTCCTGCTCATCTTTGCGCTCAACAACAAGCTGGTAACCCCGTTGCGTCAATTGACCGCCATGGCAAGGCAGATCAGCCGCGGCAATTTCACCGGCCAGGTTACTGTGGCAGGTGAAACCGAATTGAGCATGCTCTCGCGCACGCTGAACCAGATGAATCAGGAGCTGGGCAGCCTCTACGCCAATATGGAAAGCAAGGTTGATGAGAAAACCGCCGCACTGACGCGCAGCAACGCCACGCTGCAGCTGCTGTTCGACAGCGCGCGATTGCTTTACAGCCAACCCGACGAGCCGGTAGTGGTGATGGGCCGCCAATTGTCAAAAGTACGCACCATTCTCGGTTGCGGTCCGGTCTCGCTATGCCTGAACCGGGTAGCCGAGACCGACAGCCATACAGCGATGACCTCAGCCAGCCTGCTGCCGCCAGCCTATTGCAAGCTGCCCGACTGCCAGGCGTGCCCGGTCAACCAGGACGGCGCCCATTTGCCGTCCGGCAACCATCTGATCAGTTTCGAATTGCGTTCAGGGCAGACCGATCTGGGCTCTCTGCGCGTCGAACAGCCGGCAGGCGAGCAGCTCGAGCCCTGGCAATCACGATTGATGATCACCCTCGCCGATCTGTATGCGGCCTCTCTCAGCCTGGCCAATCAAGGTCAGCAGCACGCCAGGATGGCGTTAATGGAAGAACGCGCGGTGATCGCCCGCGAACTCCACGACTCCCTTGCCCAATCCCTGTCCGCACAGAAATTGCAGTTGGCCAGGCTCAAGCGTCAGACGGCAAAGGGATGCGCGCCGGAAGAGTTGGCCGACACCATGGAGGAGATCGAGCGAGGCCTCAACTCCGCCTATCGTCAGCTACGCGAGCTGCTTACGACCTTTCGCATCAAGGTCAACGAGCCGGGCCTGAAACCGGCACTGCAGGCAACCGTGAAGGAGTTCGGGGCCAACTCGGGAGTAGACATCCAGATGGACTACCAGCTCGACCATTGCCCGTTGACGCCCAACGAGGAAATCCATTGTCTGCAGATTGTCCGTGAGGCACTGAGCAACGTCGTCAAACATGCCAGGGCAAAGAGCTGCGCCCTGCGGTTGACTCAGGACAGGCAAGGCACCATACATGTCACCGTCGATGATGACGGCATCGGGATCACCGATAGCATTTCTCCGGCGGGACATTACGGTATTACTATTCTGGTCGAGCGCGCCAACAGCCTCAATGGTACCTTGACTGTTACACCGAGGGACGCAGGCGGCACACGGGTATATCTGCGCTTCCCACCGGACTATCGCCTACTCGATCTCAAACAGGAGCGGAGCGGATCATGACCGACCAAGCCATTGCCACGGACAGCCCCACAGATGACCCGGTAAAAATTCTGCTGGTAGACGACCATCCCATGATGCGCAGGGGCCTGCGTGACCTGCTGGCCATGGAGGACGACATGGATCCGATAGGTGAAGCCGGGAGCGGCCCCGACGCCATTCGCATGGCCACCGAGTTGGAGCCCGACCTGATTTTGCTGGACCTGAACATGCCCGGCATGGACGGCCTGGAGACCCTGCGTCAGATGCGCGACCAACAGGTGGATGCGCGCATTATCATGTTCACCGTGTCGGATGATCACAGTGACGTGCTGCAGGCTCTGCGCCAGGGTGCCGACGGCTACCTGCTCAAGGACATGGATCCGGAAGCTCTGGTTGAGCACATACGCCTGGCTGCACGGGGCAAACTGGCCCTGAGCCCGGAACTGACCATGGTGCTTGCCGAAGCTATCCGCGAGAGGCCCAAAACCCCGTCACAGGTGCAGGCGGCCAATCTGACCAAACGGGAAAAGGACGTGCTCAAGCTCATTACCAAGGGCCTGAGCAACAAGATGATCGCCCGCCGCCTGGATATTGCCGAGGGAACGGTGAAGGTGCATGTCAAGCGGCTGCTCAACAAGCTCGGCATGCGCTCGCGCACTGAAGCGGCAGTATGGGTAGTGGAGAATAATATCGCCTGAACTAGCGGGATCAGCCTGTGGGAGCCGCGTTCGGCCGCGCGAGCCGGTCAGCGTGACCCGGTCAACGTGACCCGGACAGCACAGATCCATTGTCCGGCAGGCGCCAGATCATCTCCACCAGCTCGTCTTCAAGCTGATCGGCTTGCTCCACGCTGCAATCCTCGCCGAAACGCTTGCGCACACCAAAATCGCCGAGCATGACGTGCAGGTCCGGCTCGACGCCTGCCTGGCGTAAACAGGCTTTGGCACATGCCAGCTTGCAACCATCGATGGCCACAACCCGACGACCTGACCGGGCGACCCGGACCAGCGCCGACACTCCGCCGCCCACGCCGGCGATACAGGACATTTCAGCAATTCCGGCACGATCCAGACGCAACGCCAGTGTGTTGGCCAACTGGGCAACGTTCGAGCAGCCGGAGCAGGAATAAACCAGCGGTTCGGTCTTGGCAGGCATGACATCTCCTTTACAAGGGTATTTCAGGCAGCGTGCGGCTGCCCGTGCGTGCGCTCATCGATAACGGCTTCGCCACCCAGCCAGCGCAGGGTCTGCCAGAGGCGCGGGGGCAGATCGTCAGGGTCGAGACTGTCGATCAGATTCTTGATCTCCAGACCCAGTTCGGTATCGCCCTCGATTGTCAGGCGCCGGCGGAAAAACAGCGTATCCGGGTCTTCGTAGCGACTGGCCAGCAGCAGAAACTCCCGCCAGTTGCCACGTATCACCAGATCGGCGCGGGCATGTTCGTTCAGTTGCAGACCCAGTCGGCCGCGGGTTACGTTCCAGGCCAGCCCCAGATCCGCTACTTCCAGACGCAACCAGCGCCCCTGCAGACAATCAAAGCTGCCTTCGGCGACCGGAGCGGCGAACAACCTGGCCATACTCTTTTCGATCACCAACCGCTGCATCAGGAACGGTGTGTGACGGCCCAGGGCCAACAGGGGCCCGCCGGCCCGGAGTAAAGCCCGCGCCGGATTCAACATAGCCCCGCCTCCTCTACCCGCAGCATGCCTGGCTCACCGTACCAATACCCATTGCAGCCATCGATGGCCAGGGGCGGCTCGGCGCCCTGGCGAACCTGATCGAAACTGCGCACCACGGCCTCCATATCCCGGGCAGCCGGGCTGATGCGCAACATGTCAACGCCCATGACATTCATCCGCGGATACTCTGCCAGCAGATTGGTAATACCGGCAGACATTGTCTGGATTCCGTTGAGGGTGAACAGCGGCTGCCCTTCCTGGCTTAGCAGCGGCAGGCCTTCCGGATAGTCCTGACAGATAAAGCCACAATCATCCTTGGGGCGGTTGTCGGCACGGGCGGTAAAGCAGCGCGCCGAGTAGGCCAACGGCAGGTAGCCCCAGGCGTAGATTTCAATTTCGGGTATCTGCAGCCCCTCCTTGCGGGCCTGGCCGACCAGATTGCGCAGCAAGGCTTCGGACACTTCCACGGGCGGCACCCAGCGGGTCATGCCAAGACGCACCATTTCATCCAGGGCGTAGGCGTTGTAGAGATTCAGGGAGGGGCCACCGGTGAACTCGACACCCCGTTGCCTGAGGTATTGCACAGCGGCCATATCGTTGGCTTCTACCCGCACGTCACCGTTTTCGCAGAGTCTGCGCAGGGTGGAAAGCTCCGAGGCCGCCTCGATGAGCGCCATACCAGAAATCACCACCTCGGCATCGCTTTCACTGCGCAGATCCCGGGCCAGCCCCAGCCAGTCGTCCAGCGACAGCGCCCGGCGTTTGGAACAGACGGTTTCGCCCAGATAGATGGCATCGAGGGGCTGGGAGGCCATGCTGGCATAGAAATCCATGATCTCCTGGCGCTGCCAATAGAACAGGATCGGTCCCATCGAGAGTTTCATCTGCATCAGCTCCTTATTGCCACGGCCGGTCATAGGCGCCCAGAGTCGTCTGGCTGCCTTCCGATAATTTTTCCAGCAAGGTATTCCAGGCTGCATCCACGGCAAACGCCGAGGGTTTTGCCGCATAGCGATCAAGTGCCTGGCGCCATACCCCCGTGACCTGTTCGACGTAGCTGGGGCTGCGCTGCCGCCCCTCGATCTTCACCGCCGCCACACCTATCTCGGTCAGTTGCGGAATCAGATCGATGGTATTCAGACTGGTTGGCTCTTCGAGCGCGTGAAAACGTTTGCCGTTGACCATGAAGCGACCCTTGCACAGGGTCGGATAACCCGCCGCCTCACCATCGGCGTAGCGGTCTATCAGCACCTCGTTCAACCGCGAGGACAGGGCTTCGGGTTCCTGGCTCCAGCGCACTGCGCTGGCCGGGGAACACACGCCGCACAGGTTGGGTGATTGACCGGTGACATAGGAAGACAGATGACAGCGGCCCTCGGCCATGATGCACAGACTGCCAAAGGCAAACACTTCTATCGGCACGGGACTGGCGGCAGCGACCTGACGAACCTGATTCAGTGACAGCACCCGCGGCAGCACTGCGCGACGGATGCCGTACTGCTGGTGATAGAAATCCAGTGCTCCGGCATTGGTCGCCGAGCCCTGGACCGACAGGTGGAGGTTCAACCCGGGATGGTTACGACTGGCGTAAGCAAGCACCCCGGGGTCGGCGGCGATCAACGCATCCACGCCCAGATCCGCGGCCTGGTCTACCGCTCTCTTCCAGCGCGACCAGCCATCCGGCAACGCATAGGTGTTGACCGCAATATACAGTTGACGCCCCTGGGCGCGAATCAGACCCAGCCCGCTTTCGAGTTGCTTATCGGAAAAATTCAGGCCGGCAAAATGCCGTGCATTGGTGTCATCCCGAAAGCCGGTATAGACCGCATCGGCGCCGCAACGAAGCGCGGCCTTGAGTGCAGGCAGACTGCCCGCCGGACATACCAGTTGCATACTAGCTCCTTGCAAAAGGTCCAGATAAACGTGGAAACGATGGTCGAGCACTTTGACCCATCACCACCCAGTCTGCCTTGATCCGTATCAATTCAATGGCGAGGAACGCGAGGCGCAGGCCAAAGTGTCCTGCCGATGGCTGCGGATGTGCGCTACCGCGTTACAGGGACCTGTGCGGTTATCGAGCTGTTGCTGCAGGATGCCGTTCCAGGCTGTCGCGCATGCACCGGGGGACCCGGGCATACAGGCTATAAAGGCCCCGTTGGCAAAGCCCGCCAGAGCGCGCGACTGAAGCGCAGATGTACCAATTTCGCCGTAGGAGAGCTGACGGAACAGCTCACCAAAACCGGCCATCTGGCGGTCCAGTAAAGGGCTGATCGCCAGTGGCACATGATCGCGGGCGCTGAACCCGGTGCCGCCAGTAATCAGTATTACCTGCACCGAGGGTTCAGCTATCCATTGCGAAACCCGGGCCCGTAACTGATAGATATCGTCGACGACAAGTTGCCGATCAGCCAGCTCGTGACCAGCCGCACCCAGCAGCTGCACGAGTACGTCACCGGCGGTATCGGTATCAGGGGTGCGCGTATCGCTGACAGTCAGTACTGCGATCCGCAGCGGGGTGAATTCGCGTTGCATTGCATGCGCCATGGCCAGGCTCCTGTGAGGTTTTCCACAGCATGCATGGCCAGGCTGACGCGCAACATTGCCCCTTGGAGGTATCTAAGGGGCGAATAGGAGGGAGCCTGATCAGCTTACTCAGGGTCGCCGGGCAGGTTCCACTTGGCCATCTCGGCGCCATCCTGATCCCGCGCATCCACCCAGCGGGGGCCCGCACCGGTGTCTTCCTTCTTCCAGAAGGGTGCGCGGGTTTTCAGATAGTCGATGATGAAATGGCTGGCATCAAAGGCTGCGGCCCGGTGGGCCGAACTGACACCCACGAACACTATCGGCTCACCGGGTTCCAGCCGGCCAACGCGGTGCAGCACCTCGACATTCAGCAGCGGCCAGCGCTCGCCGGCTTCGTCGACGATAAGTTGCAAGGCCTTCTCGGTCATGCCGGGGTAGTGCTCCAGCAGCATGCCCGCGACCTCTTCGCCATCATTGAAATCGCGGACATATCCGACAAATCCGACCACCGCCCCCACGCCCAGCTGAGCCGCATGCAGACGATTAAGCATGGCGCCGGGGTCGAATGCATCAGGCTGCACGACAATGGCCATATCAGCCTCCGGTTACCGGTGGAAAGAAGGCTATTTCATCGCCGTCAGTCAGGGGGGCCTCCAGGCTGCACATTTCCTGGTTGCGCGCGCACATGACTCGCGGCTCGGCGAGCACCTCCCAAGCGTTACCGCGGGCAAGCAGCCGATCACGCAAATCGCCGACACACTGCAGCCCCGCGTCCCAGGGTATCTGTTCATGATCGGTATCCAGCAGCTCGCGGTAGCGGGCAAACAATTGCAGGGTAATCATCCGCGTTCCCCCTGCTCTTCAGCCGGCTTCTGAGCAACATAATGGCCACTCTTGCCGCCGGTTTTCTCCAGCAGACGGGTAGCCTCGATAACCATGCCCTTGTCCACCGCCTTGCACATGTCATAGAGCGTCAGCGCGGCAATACTGGCTGCGGTCAGCGCTTCCATCTCCACCCCGGTCTGACCGGCGAGTTTGCAGCGCGCCTGGATACGAACAGCATCGGGCTCCTGGGCGGTAAGCTCGACTCGAATACCGGTGAGCAACAATGGATGACACAGCGGAATCAGTTCATGGGTGCGTTTGGCTGCCATGATGCCGGCGATGCGCGCCACAGCGAACACATCACCCTTGGGATGGCCGCCATTCTGGATCAAGGCCAGTGTGTCGGGACGCATGCGCACCAGAGATTCGGCTACCGCTTCGCGAAAGGTCGCATCCTTGGTAGTAACATCGACCATATTCGCATGCCCCCGGGCGTCCAGATGGGTCAGCATAGTGCGCTCCTGTGTGTTGAGTTGCGCCTACTTTACCCCAAGCACAGGGGCAGGAGCATTACCTCCCTGGAGGGATGCCCTACCCCCGGCCGTTCAGCGCCGGAGGCTATCCGGCGGGGTGAGGTAATCGCTGCTGCTACCACGACGCCCGTGACTGCCATCTATCTCCATTCGCGCAATGCTACGCAGGTGAACCTCATCCGGGCCGTCGGCGATGCGCAATGCGCGCGAGGCAATCCACAGGTCGGCCAAGGGTGTGTCCGGAGTCAGGCCCATGGCACCGAACACCTGCATTGCCCGGTCTACCACATTGCCCAGCATGGTGGGTACCACGGCCTTGATCATCGCGATTTCTCGACGGGCTTCACGCGCGCCGACTTCGTCGATCATCCATGCGGTCTTGAGCACCAGCAGACGCGCCTGTTCGATCTCCATGCGTGAGCGGGCAATCCAATCGGAAATACTACCGTGCTGATGCAGGTACCGTCCGAAGGTCTTGCGCTCCTGAGCTCGATCCACCATTAACTCGAGGGCCAGCTCAGCCATGCCGATCGCGCGCATACAGTGGTGTACTCGGCCTGGCCCGAGGCGCGCCTGGGCCATCATGAAGCCGTCACCTTCACTGCCTAGCAGGTTGCTCGCTGGCACCCGGACGTCACGGAAAAGCAACTCACTATGGCCCTCCGGCGCCAGGTGGTGCATGACCGGGATATTACGCACGAGTTCAACACCAGGAGTATCAAAGGGCACGATGATCATGCTCTGTTGCCGTTTCGCGTCCCCTTCGGGATCGGTTTTGCCCATCACGATCAGAAAGTCGCAATCGGGGTGTGACGCGTTGGTTATAAACCATTTGCGGCCATTGATGATGTATTGGTCACCATCGCGGCGAATCAATGTCTGGATGTTGCTCGCATCGGAGGAAGCCACGTCGGGCTCGGTCATCGCGAATGCAGACCTGGTTTCGCCATTCATCAGCGGACACAGCCAGCGCTCACGTTGAGCCTCAGTGGCGAACATATGCAGCAATTCCATATTGCCGGTATCCGGCGCGTTACAGTTGAACACCTCCGATGCCCAGCTCACGCGGCCCATGATCTCTGCCAGCGGCGCATATTCCAGGTTGCTCAAGCGCGTCCCCGGCTCGTTTTCTGCCAGCGATGGCAGAAACAGATTCCACAAGCCCTCCTCGCGAGCCAATGCCTTGAGGTCCGCCATGAAGGATACTCGCTTGCCATCTCCCGCTTCCTGTTGCCATTGAGCGATCCGCGGCACAATATAGTTATCGAGAAAGTCGCGCACCCGACCACGAAGGGTCTGGGTTTGGGCACTGTAGGCAAAATCCATCTCAACGCTCCTGTGAGAAAGGGAACCACTAGCGGCAGGGACGATCTGAGCTCGAGACACTACGGGACTTTACGGGTTCGGATCGCACCGGATTGAGGGGTCATTCTCGGTTATCGCTACCTCGGGATAATTGACCAGCATCAATTCAGGTAGGGTTCTGCCTTGAATTGCCCAGGCCAAAGCCCCACATAGTCAAAAGCTATCCATGGGTTAGCTGAAATTTATTTTAGATATTCAGGGTAAGCGCCTACTATTCTCTCGTCTTCATAACCAACCGATTAATCAACAAGGAGTTAACGATGTCCGTCATCAACACCAAGATCAAACCTTTCAAGGCCCAGGCATTCAAGCAGGGCAAGTTCATCGAAGTGACCGATGCCGACCTGCAGGGCAAGTGGGCTGTTTTCTTCTTCTATCCTGCTGACTTCACTTTCGTCTGCCCCACCGAGCTGGGCGACGTTGCAGATTACTACGAAGAATTTCAGAAGATGGGCGTAGAAATCTACTCTGTTTCTACTGACACTCACTTCACCCACAAAGCCTGGCACGATAGCTCCGAGACCATTGGCAAGATCCAGTACACCATGATCGGTGACCCGACTGGCACCATTACTCGCAACTTCGACAACATGCGCGAAGAGATGGGTCTGGCTGACCGCGGTACTTTCATCATCGATCCTGAAGGTATCATCCAGGCCGTTGAAGTGACCTCCGAAGGCATTGGCCGCAACGCTGAAGACCTGATGCGCAAGGTCAAGGCCGCCCAGTACATCGCAGCCCACCCCGGCGAAGTCTGCCCGGCCAAGTGGAAAGAAGGCGAAGCTACTCTGGCTCCCTCGCTCGACCTGGTAGGCAAGATCTAAGCACTGCCAAATAACCTGGCCCGCTGCGGAGCGATGCTCCTGGTTGGCGGGCCAGGTTTTTTTTCGACTTGAATTTGTAATTAACGAGGACGGACACGCTTATGTTGGACGCCAACCTGAAGAAACAGCTGGACACGTACCTGCAGAACATCATTACCCCGATCGAGCTCAGCGTGTCCGTGGATGACAGCCCCAAGAGCCAGGAGCTCAACGAGCTGGCGACTGAGATTGCTGAAATGTCGCCGCACATCAGCCTGAACTGGAACCAGGCACAACGCACGCCGAGCATGAGCATTGCGCAGACCGGCGTACCGCCGCGCATCAGTTTTGCCGGCCTGCCCATGGGCCACGAATTTACCTCGCTGGTACTTGCTCTGCTGCACAGCGGCGGGCACCCGTCCAAGACAGACCCGGCTCTGCTTGAGCAGATCCGCCACCTGGACGGCGAGTATCATTTCGAGACCTACATTTCACTATCCTGTCAGAACTGCCCTGACGTGGTCCAGGCACTGAACCTGATGGCCACAGTAAACCCGAACATCACTCACGTGATGATCGATGGTGCATTGTTCCAGGATGAAGTCGAAGAGCGCCAGATCATGTCTGTGCCTTCGGTCTATCTGAACGGCCAGCTTTTTGGCCAGGGCCGCATGACTCTGCCCGAAATCATCAACAAGGTCGACGCCAACGCCAGTAAGCGCAAGGCAGCCGAACTCAGCAAGCAAGAGCCCTACGAGGTGCTGATTGTGGGTGGCGGCCCTGCGGGCGCAGCGGCAGCAATCTACGCCGCCCGTAAAGGTATTCGTACCGCGCTGGTCGCCGAACGCTTTGGTGGTCAGGTTATGGATACCATGGGTATCGAGAACTTCATTTCAGTGAACTACACCGAAGGCCCCAAGCTGGTCGCCAGCCTGGAAGAGCACGTCAAGGAATATGACGTGGATGTGTTCACCGAGCAGCAGGCTGTGAGCCTGACCGAAGGTGATTATGTGAAAATCGGCCTGGAAAACGGCGCCACCCTGTCTGGTCGCTCGGTTATCCTGGCGACTGGTGCGCGCTGGAGGGAGATGAATGTTCCCGGCGAACAGCAGTACCGTGGCAAGGGTGTAGCCTATTGCCCACATTGCGATGGTCCGCTGTTCAAGGGTAAGCGTGTAGCAGTCATTGGTGGCGGCAACTCGGGTATCGAAGCGGCCATTGACCTTGCCGGTATCGTCGAGCATGTAACCGTGCTGGAGTTTGCCGACACCTTGCGAGCTGACGAGGTTCTGCAGCGCAAGGCACGTTCAATGCCGAACATCGACATCATCAAGAGTGCTCAGACTACCGAGGTGCGCGGCGACGGTAACAAGGTTATAGGTCTGACCTACACCGACCGTGAGACACAGGAAAGCAAGCAGGTGGATGTTGCCGGCATTTTCGTTCAGATCGGTTTGATTCCCAACACCGACTGGCTCAAGGGTGGGCCATTGAAGTTGAGCAAGCATGGTGAAATCGAGATCGACAGCCGCGGTACCACTTCGATTCCCAACGTGTTTGCTGCAGGTGACGTTACTAACGTGCCCTTCAAGCAGATCATCATCGCGATGGGTGCAGGCTCGACCGCAGCGCTGGGCGCCTTTGACCACCTGATCCGCACACCGGCTCCGGCCAAGGCTGCAGTGCAGCAAAACGAGAAGCAAGCCGAAACGGCCTGATTGCCGACGGCTGTAAACAAAAAACCACACCAAAGGGTGTGGTTTTTTATGGCTGGGTATCTGTGTTCCTATGAACTCAGACTTGGAACCGATTAACCAGATCGTTCATTTCCACTGCCAGGCGCGATAACTCTCGACTGGAACTGCTGGTCTGCTCGGCACCTGCGGCGGACTGGGTCGACAGGTCGCGAATATTGACCAGATTCCTATCCACCTCACGGGAAACCTGAGCCTGCTCTTCGGCGGCACTGGCTATGACCATATTGCGCTCGTTGATCTGGAAAATGGCCGCAGTAATCTGCTTCAGCGCATCACCGGCCGCATTCGCCTGCTCAAGAGTCGCATTCGCCATGGTGCGGCTGATATTCATCGCCTCCACTGATTTTTCGGTGCCCTGTTGCATGGTACCTATCATATCTTCAATTTCTTTGGTCGATTGCTGAGTGCGGTGCGCCAGGGCTCGGACTTCATCTGCCACCACTGCAAAACCGCGGCCCTGCTCGCCAGCACGAGCCGCCTCGATGGCTGCGTTCAGTGCCAGCAGGTTGGTTTGCTCGGCAATTGCGCGAATAACATCCAGAACCCGACTGATATTCTGTGCCTTGTCAGCCAGCTCCTGCACTTCAGTGGAGGTGGATTCGATGGTCGAGGTCAGCTTGTCGATGCTGGTCACCGTGCGCGCTACCTGTTGCTGACCCTCGGCTGCCGTATCGCTGGTGGTTCTGGACTGTTCCGAAGTTGACACCGCATTGCTGGCAACTTCATCTACCGCAGTACTCATTTCGTTGACTGCGGTGGCTGCCTGCTGGATCTCGTCGTTCTGGCGTTGCAAACCGCGAGTGGCGTCCTCGGTGACCGCGTTCAGTTCCTCAGCCGCTGATGCCAACTGCGTTGACGAATTGCCGATACCCCGAATGGTTTCGCGCAGTTGATTCTGCATGGCGCTCAGCGCACGCAACAGACGAGCGGGCTCGTCCTTGCCGGTCACCTTGAAATCCCTGGTCAGGTCACCCGATGCCACCACCTCGGTGATATCGACCGCCTCCCGTATGGGCACTACGATGCTGCGAGTCAGCCACCAGGCGAGAAGCACGGTTAACAGTGCGGCAGCAAGAATGAAAATAACCACCACCTGTTGAGCACTGGCGTGACTGGCGCGAGACTCCTCGCTGGCTTGCGCGACCCCCTCACGCAAGGCGTTCTCAAGATCCAGGAGCGTTTGTACGAGTGAATCGGCCAGTGGGTTCAAACGCGAGTTGACCAGCACCCTTGCTTCATCTGTCTGACCTTGCAGCGCCAGCTTTGCGACCTGTGACTGGACAGCCATGAAGGCTTCCCGTTGCACCACGTAAGCGTCAAAGGCCCGCTTATTCTCCGGGGTGCTCTCTCGGCTGGCAAAGTTGGTTTCCGACTGCTTCATTTCGGCAATCAACCCCAGAATCCGGTTCTCCACCGCCTCGCGAACAGAGGGGCTCTCTTCGACCAACATCAGTAGAGTGAAACTGCGTATGCGCAGCAGGTCTTGTCCGAAGCCTGAAACGGAGAGAATATTAGGTACCCAGAGAGTCTCCACGTTCCGGGCCTGATCGCGCATATCACCCATCTCACGCATTGCCAGGGTGCCCAGCAGTACAACCAGCAAAGCGATGACGGAAAACCCGCTGACGAGTCTGGCAGCAATAGAGACGTTTCTAAGATTTATGCAAATCCACCCGTTATTATTCAGATGCGCCGGGAATAGCGCTTGAATGGTCTAACGGCTGCTCAAGCAAAACCTTGATTAAAAAAACATGTTTTTTTGCTGGGGACCAAAGTCTGCACCGCAATCCTCGTTCAGGCTCAATGGGTCGAACCGGGCAAGGCAACCACCGCCGATGACTGGTGGCGGAGCAGCCGCGCCCCGGGAGAGCGGGTCAAGCTCATCGGAATCGTCGTTTTCGACTTCAAAACCCACCGGGATCATGTTTTCGGCGCCCCATGATCATTGAAATGCTTCACCGCACGCAGAATATCGCGCCGGCTAATCTGGCCCACCAGCTTGCCGCCATCTATCACCGGAAACCGGCGACGTCCGGTCTGGACAAAACGCTCTGCAACCGAAACGATGTCAGCCTCAACGTCCACAGTGTCGACCGTTCGGCACATGACGTCTCCAACCCTCACCGCGGCCTCTTCAAAGTAGGCGCCAGTCAGTACGCCCTTCAGGCAATCGCCCTCAGACAGGATACCAACCAGCTGCTTGCGTTCATCCACGACTGGAGCCCCGGAGATACGGTGCTGCAATAACTGATCAATAGCCTTTGCCAGATCAGTGTCGGCTGCAAAACAGACCAGGTCGGCAGTCATGTATTGGTGAACCTTAACGATTTTCAGCATGGAAACTCCTTGTCTGCGTCAGTGCCGGCGTGAACTACCACCGGGCCTCGGGGCGTTAGCCGAAGACAACAGTCTTGTTGTCATGTACCAGCACCCTGTCCTCCAAGTGATAGCGCAAACCACGGGAAAGCACCATTTTTTCCACGTCTTTTCCCAGCCTGACCATATCGTCGGCGTTATGTCGATGGGTAATGCGCACCACGTCCTGCTCGATGATCGGGCCGGCGTCGAGTTCATCTGTCACGTAATGACAGGTCGCGCCGATCAGTTTCACTCCTCGCTGCGCCGCCTGATGGTAAGGACGGGCCCCGACGAATGAAGGCAAAAAACTATGATGAATGTTGATTACCCGATTGGCATATTGCTGACAGAGTTGCGGCGGGAGTATCTGCATGTAACGTGCTAGTACGATGCAGTCGGCCTGTTGTTCTTCCACGAGAGCCGCCACGCGCTCAAAAGCTGGAGCTTTGTTCTGGCTATCGACAGGCACATGATGGAAGGGTATTCCGTGCCACTCCACCATGCTGCGCAAATCGTCGTGATTGGAAATAACACTGGTAATGTCGCAATCAAGTTCGTCGCTGTGCCAGCGATGCAACAAATCTGCAAGGCAGTGTGATTCGCGACTGGCCATAAGCACAACTTTCTTTCGCACCCCTGAGTCACTTACATGCCAGTCCATTGCAAACTCCCTGGCAATGGGTGCAAAAGCTGTGCGCAGTCCATCCAGATCAAACGGCAGTGAATCAGCCCTGATCTCATGACGCATGAAAAACCATCCGGAAAGATTATCCGAATGATGATTGGCTTCGGTAATCCAGCCATTGTAGGCAGCCAGAACATTACTGACCTTGGCGACGATTCCTACCCGATCAGGACAAGCAATGACCAAACGATAAGTGCGCATAACCCGACTCCGAAAGCGGGCCTGATGGCTCGCGATTAAAAGCGGCTATTCTACCCTTTCCCCCGCGGAATAATAGCGTGTGCAACACAGCCAAGTTGCAACAATCAGCGCTGCCAAAGTTTATATTCCGGCAGTAG
The DNA here is from genome assembly GCF_014637955.1 of Halopseudomonas salina. Lineage (NCBI taxonomy): Bacteria > Pseudomonadati > Pseudomonadota > Gammaproteobacteria > Pseudomonadales > Pseudomonadaceae > Halopseudomonas > Halopseudomonas salina. The sequence continues at coordinate 241,153 of NZ_BMFF01000003.1, forward strand.
AAAGTAGCGCCGTTGCAAGCGATGATTGTATAAACTACAGGGCTGGCCTATTATCTGCGTGTTAAAAATTCAATCCAGCCCGGAGATCACATTTATGTCGGCATTACAGGAATTTCGTAATCTGCAGCAAACCATCCGCGAACTTACCGAGCGCATGAACTCCTTGTCCAACGACAAGAAGCTCAAGCAGGAAATCGAGTTTGAAGAAAAGTTGCGCACATTGATGGCTGAATATAACAAGTCATTGAAGGATGTTGTGGCGATTCTTGATCCTGAAAGCAAACTTGCCAATGGCAAAACCAGCAAGACTGGCGGCACCAAAAGGGCACGCAAGGTCAAGCAGTACAAGAATCCGCACACAGGCGAAGTAATTGAGACCAAAGGTGGCAATCACAAGGTACTGAAAGAGTGGAAAGAGAAGTACGGCGGTGACACTGTCGAATCCTGGGTCACCATTCTGGGTTGATCTGCGCGAAAATCCACACCCGGATTTTCTGACACCCAGTGCTCTGCGTGACAAACAAAACCCCGCAAATATGCGGGGTTTTTTATGGTTTTTTCATTTGGCGACAAGGCCTAGCGAAGCACCCCACTGCAGTGCATAGGCTCGCCAGCGCTGCAAGAGATCCACTTCTGCACCCTCCTTCCCCAGTAGGGCCTCGTCCATTGCCAGCAAGAAATCAGGCAGGGTCAGGGAGGCACCCGGGGACTCACCACCCAGACGTTTGCGGCAATATTCGTCCCACTGTTCTTTCTCGGCAGGCGCCAGACTCTCCGGGAAGTTGCGCGCGCGATAGCGCGGCAGCATATCAGCCAGCCGCTGATCACGCAGGGGCCATTGAGTCGCCGCCAGCATGGGGCCGTCCGCTTCACGGATCATTGCCAGCAGACGTCGATCGGCATCGCTGATAAAGCCATCGTAGAGCTGCGCCTCGGCATCATCGGAAAACGAACTGAGAGGGCCTTGTGACTGGTACACCGCATGGAGTTTTTCCTGGCCATTGATACGCCAGCGGGCAAGACGCTCGGCATTGTGCAAGAGCTCTGGCATGTCCAGTCCCAGTCTGTCGATATCCTGCGCACGAAGCACCTTGAGGTCTGCAAGGAAAGGGCATTTGTTGATATGTACGAGTTTCAGCCCTGGGCGCGACGCTCCTTCGGCCAGATCTTCCCGACGCTGATAGAGGCGCTCACGCAGCTGCTCAGCAGTGAGATCGGCAGGCAGGTCGGGATCACTCGCCAGATCGTAAACGATCAGCGCATTCTTGTTCTGCGGATGCCAGGCAAGCGGCAACACCAGGCCCAGACCCTGGCGCTCACGCCCGAAGCGACCAGAAACATGCACCAGGGGCCGGGTTTTCTGCAGGTCAATCATGGCCGTGACCTGATGTTTGCTACGCAGACCCAACAGGTAATCGAACAGCCTTGGTTGTGCTGCGCGCAGACATCTGGCCATGGCAATGGTTGCGCGCACATCAGCCAAGGCATCGTGGGCCTGACCGTGGTCTATGCCATTGGCCGCAGTCAGGAGTTCCAGGCGCAAACTGGTGAATCCCTCCTGTTGAGGCCAGACGATCCCCTCAGGGCGCAGGGCATGGGCCGCACGCAATCCATCCAGCAAGTCCCAGCGACTGTTGCCGCCCTGCCATTCACGCGCATAGGGATCGTGGAAATTGCGATAGAGCGTGAAGCGCGTCATCTCATCGTCGTAGCGCAGGTTGTTGTAACCCACACTGCAGGTGCCTGGCACCATCATCTGTTCATGCAGCAAATGAATGAACTCAGGCTCTGGCAGGCCGGCAAGGGCACGTTCCGGACCGATCCCGGTGATCAGGCAGGCCATGGGGTGGGGCAGCGTGTCCGGAGCAAGACGGCAGTCGATGCATAGCGGTTCACCGACCTCGTTGAGCTCTTCGTCGGTGCGCACACCGGCAACCTGCAGAGGTCTGTCTCGCCGTGGATCAATGCCGGTGGCTTCAAAGTCGTACCAGTAGAATGTCTTGCTCATACCGCTGCCCCAACCTTTTCAAAATGGCAGCGTACCCCAATGCCGCGCTTCAGGCATCCACAGGGTGCTGGAAGCGGAAATACTGTTCCAGGGAGATGGCCAGACCGGCGAAAGCCTGCTGGTTATGCACTATGCTGAAGCCGCTGTCATAGTGACCCGGGTTATCGTCCGGGCGGCACCAATGGCTCAGGGCGGTAAAGTCCAGGGGCTCGGGTGCCCCATTCACGCCCGGAAGTCTGAGTTGAAGTTCGTAGAAGCTACCGAGCATGATCGGCAGGTCACTGATAAGCATCATGCCCTGACGCGATATATTGCCCAGATAGCCCATGGGTCTTCCGGAATGGCGATTGTAGACTCGCAGATAGCTACTCAGCAGGTGCCTTTCAATGCGGCGCTGCTCCTGGTGCTGGTCAGCGCCCGGGACGGGGTGTCGCATATCAGCAACGCTCTCTCTTCAACGCCTGCAACTGCATTTTCTGCTCCTCAACACGTTTCGGACTTACCTCAACCTTTTTACCGGTGCTGTCTTCCTCATACCAGTAGATGCGCTTGTCGTAACGTGCCAATTCACTGTTCAACCGATCACAGTAGGCCTGCTGACGCGCTTGTTGCTGCACCTGCTCCTTGCGTTCGATAGCACGTTCCTCACTACGTACTTGCTGCAACCGCTGCATGTTTGCCTCGCGCTCACGGACCTGCTCGTCCCGCTCTATGATCTGCGGCTTGACCTCGACCCGCTGCGAACCCTGCTGCGGCCGCTCTCCGAAATGGACCCGGCCCTGGGCGTCAGTCCAGCGATATATTTCAGCTTGAGCTACGGTACAGGTGAGCCCAAGCCAAGCCAACAAGATGAGAGTCCGCATATTTCATCCATGATCAGGGGAAGCGACGCTGAGGCCGCCAGAGACACGAGAATATCCCAGTTCCGGCCAAGGGAAAACTGGCTCTGCGCGCATGGCAATCAGGGTTTGAGTTTCAGCTCGGCGTCGTAGTGCCCCAGAAGCCGCAGCGTTTCCAGCCTTGCGCCAGCGCGGTAGCTGTATTCGCTGTGCGGATAATGCCGCTGCAGATACCGATAAATCTGCGCCGCATCGAGATACAACAGCTGCCTCTCGAGACACAAGCCGCGCAGGAGAGAGACTTCCGGCTGATCCTGGTGAGGGCGGAATCGGCTGCGGCGCTCGGCGCTGGAGAGATGCAGCATTACCGCACCGCAGTCATCCTGCTGATAGGCCCGGTAGGCATTATCAATATCCGCGTCGTGGCCCTGCGAGGCACAACCGGCCAGGGTGGCGAAAAGGACTGTGGGTAAGAGGAATTTCATATTTGCGCCCATAGGTTCGGATATTTTGCTATCGGCCCGGGAATGCATTACTTGACCGCCCAGAACACTTTAATGCGAAAAGTCAGAAGCAGACTAAGTGGCATAGCTGTCGGTGCCCAGCTCCGAATCTTGATCTGTATCATTGTTAGCACTTGCATTTTTGATCTAGCCTTGGAGGAGGATATTTCGGCTATCGGGCGTCCTGCACACAGAGGAGCAAACGCATGAACATCAGGCATATGCTGGTGGTAATCGACCCCACGAGCGAAAACGAGCAACCAGATCTGAGGCGTGCGCAAGCATTGGCGCGCCATTTTCCCCAGGCGCGCTTTACGCTTTTTCTCTGTGATTACAACGCGGCGCTGGACGGCGGCATCCTGTTCGACACCCGCGGCCTTGAAAAGGCCAGGGAATCACTGCTCAAGCACCATGAAGATCGTCTGGAGAAGCTCGCCCGCCCGCTCCGTCAGGCCGGCCATAGCGTTGACGTGCAGGCCGTCTGGGGCAAGCGTCTGGATCGTCACATATTGCGTGTAGTACAGGAACTCCAACCGGATCTGGTACTGAAAACCACCCACCATCACAATCCGCTGAAGCGGTTGCTGCTAACCAATACCGACTGGCAATTGATCCGTCATTGCGAAGTACCGCTGTGGCTGGTCAAGCGGGCGGATGATCCGCTGGACGACATCTGCGCCAGCGTTGATCCACTGCATGAGGCGGACAAGCCTGCCGCTCTGGACCTGAAACTCATCGCCACCGCCCGCTCCCTGTCAGAAAGCGTTAAAGGCCGGATGCATCTGGTGCATTGCTTCAACCCGCTGCCACGCACAATGGTCTTTGATGCAAGTATCGTTGTTGACTACGACTCCTACGCTGATGACGTGCGCAAACGCCATGCCGGGGCCTTTGGCCAATTGGCCGACCGCAATGATGTGGCCGAAAGCTCGCGGCATTTATTGTCGGGTTATCCAGAGGAAGCCATTCCGGAGTTTGTCGAAAAGCAGGGAATCAATCTGTTGATCATGGGCGCAGTCTCGCGCTCGCGCCTGGATGCTGCCCTGATTGGTCATACCGCCGAACGACTGCTGGACGAGTGCCCTTGCGACATACTGATAGTCAAGCCAGAGGGTTTTGTGGATCCGAGCAAACCGACCGACTAGGTGGTTGATCGCATCATTGATCGGCCTCTGCGGACGATCAGTGTAGCGCGGCGGACTGTTCAGCCAACTGACGTATGGCAGACCAGTCGCCCTGACCAATCAGTGTGCGCGGTGCCATCCAGGTGCCGCCCACGCACAGTACATTCTCCAGTGCGAGGTAGGCCGTTGCACTGGCCAGGGTAATGCCACCCGTGGGGCAGAAACGCACATCACCAAAAGGCCCGGCAAAGGCCTCGAGCAGGGGTATCCCGCCGCAAGCCTGCGCAGGAAACAGCTTGAAGCGCCGATAGCCCAATCGATAGCCCGACAATACCTCCGAGGCCGTGGCTACACCCGGAAGTAAAGGCACTGGACTCTCCATACCCAACTGAAGTAGTTCGTCGGTGCAGCCCGGCGTGACGATAAACTGGGCGCCGGCGTCAACCACCGCGTGGAACTGCATGGCGTCCATTACCGTACCAGCGCCGACGCCTATCGCAGGGCGCTCGCGGCGCAGCAGTTCAATAGCCGGCAACCCGAGTGGGGTTCGCAGAGTAATTTCGACGTTATTGATACCTCCAGCAGCCAGGGCATCGATCAAGGGCAGCACATCCTGCATGCACTCGATATTGATAACCGGAAGCAGGCGCGAATGCGCAAACAAGGTATCCAGAGTCTGTGTATTGTCGATCAGGCTCATAAGCTTCCCGTCAGCCTTGTAGTCTCAATAATCGCTACTGTAAAAAACCTGTAGCGGCGGGGTGAGAAATGCCGCTACCGGCATCTGCTCAGTCGGCGCTGAAAACGCCCTGCACAGCGTGGCGTTTTTATCCTCTCCCGAGATTGCCAGCAGTTGCAACCGCGCCGTGCGCAGCACCGCACCGGTAAGTGTAATACGCGGGGAAAGATCCGGGGCCTGCGAGGGGGCGCAAAGGACCTTACCGCCGGTGCTCAACAGCTTTTCAAGATTGTCCTGCCCCGGGAACAACGAAGCGCAGTGACCATCATTGCCCATCCCCAGCACCACCACATCTAGGGGAAGCCAGGGGGCAATGGCCTGCTCCACAAGGGATGCATCCAGGCTTGGAGAGGCGCCGCGAAACAGAGGCAACCAGGTAGCCTTTGCCAAAGCGCTGGGCATGCAGCGCCGCAGCATTCCGGCATTGCTGGCTGCGTCGCTCTCCGGCACCCAGCGCTCGTCCACCAGCGTAATGGCCACCTGGGCCCAGTCCACGGGCTGCTCATCCAGGCAGCGCAAAAAGGCTTCGGGACTGCGCCCCCCAGACACGGCCAGGCGCGCGATCCCGCGCTGCCCAATCGCATCAGCCAAGGCATCAGCGATATGTCTGGACAGCGTCCATGCCATGGATTGCGGGTTACTGGCTACAGTCAGCTGCAGGCCGCGCTCGGCGGCAAGGGTCTGAAGGCTCAACGTTCAGGTACTCCATCTGCTTCACGCAAACTGGCAGTAAAGCAACTGGCACCCTGCTCCGCCGGACTCGCCGCACCGCGCATGAATGCAAACAGCTCTCGCCCCCAGCCTCTGCGCACGGGCTCATCATGCACTGCCGGTTCACGGGCGAGCCAGGCGCTCGGCGCAACTGCAACTTCAAGCCGACCGGTATCCGCATCCAGGCTCACCATGTCACCATCGCGCAGTCGCGACAGAGGCCCACCCGCGGCTGCTTCAGGGCACACATGGATAGCCGCCGGCACCTTGCCGGAGGCGCCAGACATTCGTCCGTCGGTCACCAGCGCCACCTTGAAGCCGCGATCCTGGAGCACACCAAGATAAGGAGTCAGCTTGTGCAGCTCAGGCATCCCATTGGCAGCCGGCCCTTGAAAACGCACCACTGCCACCAGATCCCGCTCCAGCTCCCCAGCCTCGAACGCCTCCATCAAGGCCTCCTGGTTGGTGAATATCCGGCAGGGAGCACTGACCTTGCGGTGTTCCGGGGCGACAGCTGACACCTTTATAATCCCGCGACCCAGGCCGCCATCGATCAACCGCAATCCGCCATCGACAAGAAACGGATCAGCTGTCCCCCTCAGGATCCCGGCATCCAGACTGTCACTCGGCCCTTCACGCCACACCAGCTCGCCCTGTTCGAATACCGGTTCACTGGTGTACAGGCGCAAGCCGTGGCCGGCAACAGTCTCGACATCCTCATGAAGCAAACCGGCATCCAGCAGTTGAGCGAACAGAAAAGCAGTGCCTCCCGCCGCCTGGAACTGGTTGATATCTGCCTTGCCGTTGGGGTAAATGCGCGCCAGCGTCGGCACAATCTCAGACAGCGCTGACATATCTTCCCAGCGCAGTTGCAGACCAGCACACTGTCCGATGGCCACCAGATGCAATGTCAGATTGGTCGAACCACCCGTGGCGAGCAGCAGAACCAGCGCATTGATCAATGCTTTTTCATCCAGAATCGACGCCAGACTTCCCTGCCCCTCTCGGGCAAGCTTCGCTGCACGCTCGGCCGCATGCACTGTAAGGGAATTACGCAGTGGCGTGCCCGGGTGCACGAAGGAAGCACCCGGTAACTGCAACCCCATGGCCTCAAGCAAGATCTGGTTGGTATTGGCCGTCCCGTAAAAAGTGCAGGTACCCGGGCCATGGTACGAGCCACTTTCAACCTCCAGCAGCTCATCGCGCGTCGCCTTGCCTTCAGCATATTTCTGGCGAACAGCCGCTTTCTCGGAATTGGGAATCCCCGACGTCATCGGTCCTGCAGGCACGAACACCACGGGTAGGTGGCCAAAGCGCAGCGCTCCCATCAGCTGGCCCGGCACAATCTTGTCGCACACCCCAAGGCACAGGGCGGCGTCAAACATATTGTGCGAGAGCGCAATGGCAGTCCCCATCGCAATCACATCCCGACTGGCCAGTGACAGCTCCATGCCTGGCTCGCCCTGGGTCACGCCATCACACATCGCCGGCACCCCGCCGGCCACCTGCCCGGTTGCGCCGTAAGCGCGTAACGCCTGGCGGATCTGCTCGGGAAAGCTTTCGTAGGGTTGATGGGCCGAGAGCATGTCGTTATAGGCTGTGACGATCGCCACATTGACCTCATCCATCATGCGTAGCCGGTCCTTGTCAGTCGGGCCACAGGCCGCCATGCCATGAGCGAGGTTGCCGCAGGACAGTTTGCGCCGACCACGCGGTAATGCTCCGGCCTCGGCCATCTGTCGCAGATAAGCCCGGCGGGTGGATTGGCTGCGCTGGCGCAGTCTTTCTGTCACTTCAAGCACAACCGGGTGCATGTCATCCCCCTGAATCAAGCATTACAAAGCCGCCAGACCACGACTTCAGTCTGTCATGGTAACCGCATATGTTCTATTGTAGTGCCCGAATAGAGACCATAGACCACCGCTTTGAATAGGGAAATACCATGACCCTGCGTCGCACCAAGATCGTCGCCACCCTGGGACCTGCCAGCAGTAGCCGTGAATGTATTGCTGCATTGATTGATGCCGGCATGAACGTCGCCCGCATGAACTTCTCCCACGGCACCGCAGACGAACATCGTGAGCGCGCCAGACTGGTCCGCGAAATTGCCCGGGAAAAAGACGTTCACGTTGCGTTATTGGGCGATCTGCAGGGCCCCAAGATCCGCATCGCACGCTTTACCGATGGCAAGATCAGTCTTGAAAAAGGGGACAACTTCCGGCTTTCGATCAGCCATCCGCTGGATGAGGGCAACACGGACGTGGTGGGCATCGACTATCCCGATCTGGTCACAGACTGCCGTGCCGGTGATGAACTGCTGCTTGATGACGGCAGGGTCGTCCTGCGGGTCGACAGTGTAGGCAAGGACGAGGTGCGCTGTACGGTTACCATCGGCGGTCCGCTGTCCAACCACAAGGGCATTAACCGAAGGGGCGGCGGTCTCTCGGCAGCCGCCCTGACCGACAAGGACCGTGTCGACATCACCCTTGCCGCAGAACTCGATATGGAATACGTAGCCGTCTCCTTTCCCCGGGATGCCGCAGACATGCACCTGGCCCGCAAGCTCCTCAAGGATTCCGAATCCCAGGCCTGGCTGGTGGCCAAGATCGAACGGGCCGAAGCGGTCGCCGACGAGGAAGCCCTGGACGGTCTGATCAAGGCCAGCGATGCGGTGATGGTAGCCCGCGGTGATCTGGGCGTAGAGATAGGCGATGCCGAACTGGTGGGTATTCAGAAACTCATCATCAGCCGCGCACGTAAGCAGAACAAGGCCGTAATCACCGCTACCCAGATGATGGAATCCATGATCAGCAGCCCCATGCCTACCCGTGCAGAGGTCTCTGATGTTGCCAATGCAGCACTCGATTACACCGACGCTGTAATGCTATCAGCAGAAACCGCAGCAGGCTCCTACCCGGTTGAAGCAGTCAAGGCCATGGACAGGGTATGCCGCGGCGCTGAAAGACAAGCCATCAGCCAACAATCAGGCCACCGCATGGGCCAGGATTTTGAACGCTGCGACGAAACCATCGCTCTCGCCGCCATGTATGCGGGCAATCACTTCCCGGGCGTCACCGCTATAATCACCCTGACCGAAAGCGGCTACACCCCGCTAATCATGTCGCGCATTCGCTCGCACCTGCCCATCTTCGCCCTCTCCCCCAACAGCGCCACACTCGGCCGCGTTGCATTGATGCGCGGCGTACAGGGCATCACTTTCAACCCGGCCGACATGCCCTCAAGCGACGTCAACCAACGGGCCGTCAGCCGACTACTGGACCTGGGCCACGTCGCCGCCGGCGATTGGGTCATCCTCACCAAAGGCGATGTCTACAACTCCCGCGGCGGTACCAACTCGATGAAACTGTTAAAAGTAGGCGAGCGGCTGGTGTAAGCAAAAATTCCTTATAGGGATTTAGCTTTTGACCTGGGACAGCAAACTCCACATCACTCCGACGCTGGTTGAGCGCACAGACTGGCGGGGTGGAGAAAGTGTCTGAAACAGGGACGTTTCTGACAAGCCTCCATGGATGGATTCACGGCGGCTTTCGGAACCCTGGCAGGCTGGGAGCTTCATTACTCCGAGCATCCCGCAGATGATTCTGAACAATCGAGCCAGCCAGCCCCAGGCCGAAAGTCCACGCCGACACGCTGCAAGTCCCCGCAAGCGGGCCCGGCCAGCTATCACAGATCACTATCGTTCGGCTACGCGCGAAGCATGCTTCGCAAACGCTTGCCTCACCCCTATAAGCTCGACGCTGGCATCCCTGCCAGCGACGGTCGGCTTAGTCCTCTCGCCCTGCGTCTGCCCTGCCAACAGCTCCGAAACTATCTGCGAGCAAAACCGAAAAACAGAGAGACCGGCCTGAAGATTTGGCTTTTGATTTGGGACAGCAAACCCCGCATCAC
>NZ_BMFF01000003.1:251342-251552 GCF_014637955.1 Halopseudomonas salina
CCCTGCGTCTGCTACTAGCTCATCAGCTGCCGGCGAGAAAACCCATATCCTTATCGTTAGATGGTTTTTGCTTTTGATTTGGGACAGCAAACCCCGCATCACTCCAAAGCCGGTTGAGCGCACAGCCTGGCGGGGTGGAGAAAGTGTCTGAAACAGGGACGTTTCTGACAAGCCTCCATGGACGGATTCACGGCGGCTTTCGGAACCCTG